>NZ_JARAVK010000274.1:0-11397 GCF_033792765.1 Streptomyces sp. PA03-6a
AAGATACAGCGGCAGGCACGGGCCACCTCATGATCGTTGAGCTTCGACACCCCAATGATCACGAAGCCCGTGCCTGCGCTGCTATGCACCCCAACCGGTTACGGCCCGGCCAACCACCCGACCCCGGAACTCGCCCAAGCCCTGGTTGTGCCGGACGCGCTGGCTCCAGCCATGCGGCCGTCGGCAACGCTGTCGGCGTTAAGGCCGAGGCACCGCTTCGGGAGTCATGAAGTCCCCGGCCGTCGGCACGGTCGTACGCGGCGGCGAGCTCCTCAAGGCCCGTTCGGAGGTGCGGGACCCGCCCACCACGCATGCGCCCTCCTCGGCGAAAGTGCGGGATCAGGGACCAGTGATTGAAGATTAAACATAACCGGCAAGCCGAGTGAGGCGACGCACGCTGGCGCTCAGCTCGGCGCGTGCCACATGTCCGGACCAAAAACCTCGTGGCGGATTGCTGCGGGGGCCACCCCGGCGTGCACCAGCATCGGCCGCAGTGCCCTGGTGAACGAGGCGGGTCCGCACAGGAAAGCCCGCGTTCCCGGTGCCACCTCCACCCCGGACAGGTCCGGTGCGCCCTGGAGGGCGTGGAGCGGTGCCCCCGAAGGGTCGTCGTACCAGACGTGCAGGCGCCCGCCGATTTGCCGCACGCATTCCTCCACCTCGAAGCGCAGGGGATGAGTCCAGGGCGTGCGGTCATGATGGAGCACAGTGACCCGGCGGCGCGATCCGGTGGCGCTCAGGTGCCGCAGCATGCTGACCAGTGGGGTGACGCCGATACCGGAGGAGGCGAACAGAAGCGGTGCGTCGGATTCGTCCAGGACGACCTCGCCGTATGGAGGCGAAATTTGGACGGTGGACCCGATCCCCAGCCGTTCGTGGAGGAACGTGGACACCTCCCCGGCCGGCCGCGTCTCGTCGCCGCGGTGCCGGCGCACCGTGATCCGCCAGAGGGGGTCCTCCGGTGCCGAGGACAGGCTGAACTGGCGAAGCTGGAAGGCCCCGTCGGGCAGCGCCGCCGCCAGGGTGACGTATTGCCCGGCCCGAAACGCGTCGGCGGGTGCGCCGTCCACCGGCTGGAGGTGGAGCGAGACGACGTCGAACGCCTCTTCGGCACGCAGTACGACCTGCCAGTACCGCCATGCCTCGCCGGGCTTGGCGTCGACCGAAGCGTAGAGCTCACCCTCCGCCGCAGCGAGGCCGTTCGCCATCAGCCAGTACGTCTCGTCCCAGGCTGTGGCGGCTTCAGAGGAGAGCGTGGGGCCGAGCACATCGACGAAGGCCCGCATCAGATAGCGGTGCACGAGCGTGTACTGCTGGGGCGTGACCCCTACCGAGGCGTGCTTGTGGGCGATACGCCGGACGACGTCCTCGGGCCGTATGTACGGCCGGTGGGCCAGCAACGACGCGAAGCCGACGAGGGCGGAGGCGATAGCGTTCTGCTGCTCGCCGTTCGCCTGGTTGCCGCGATTGAACATGCGGTGCAGAAGGTCGGGATGCTCGTCGAAGAGCGTCCGGTAGAAGTGCCGGGTGATGTCGGTGATGACCGGGCCCACCGAGGGTAGAGTCTCGGCGATCAGGTCGCGGGACCGCGCGGACAGCATGAGGTTCTCCCAGTCGGGCAATGTGCGGGTAAGCCGCGGCGAAACGCCGCCGCCGGGTTGGGCGGCGGGGGCGGGAAGACGGGTCGCGCATGCCAGGCGGAACGCGACGGCGTCCCCTCGCGTCGCGTTCCGCGCACGACGACGCGGCGCAAGCCGATTAACTTGCATCCAGGATGATACTTATCGCACGTGGAGGTCCGTCACCCGGCCGCCCGATCGCACGTCGACCAGGCCGGCCGGCGAGAGTAGGCCTCACTCGAGGCTGCCCAGGAAGCCGTTCATCGCGTGGCGCAGCGCGTCCGGGCGCTCCAGCGATCGAGCTTCGAGCGTAGATCACCCGGTGGGAAGGCAGGGCAGTCCTTCGTCGTCGCTGACTCCAGCTTCTACATCCACAACCGTGCCAAGTTCGCCGACGCCGACCTGCGGGAGATTCTCGGGCTCCCCGGCGGGGCACACATCCGCCTCCTGTTTTCGATGACCGTGGTCGACGAGCTCGACGGCTCGCAGAGTCAGGCAGGCACCAGGCCCGTTGGCGCGCTTCCCACATCGTCGGAGGCCTCGACGCGAGCCTGGACAGCGGTATGTACGGGTTCCTGCACCGGGTGGAGCTGGACACCGGTGACCGCCGAGTGCTCGGGGAGATCAGCCTGGAAATCGCCCTCTGACCATGCTCGTCTGCCGATCCCCGATGACGAGATCATTGACCGGGCGGGCGCCATACAAGCCCTCGCTGGCCGTGACGTTCGCCTATTGACCGGTCTGCGATACCGTTCAGGGCCCCGCGGACGCGCCGTCGCTTTGAAGTAACGAAGGTTCCCATGAAGGATCCCGGCTCGGAATCGGATTGGACGGCTAGGACAAGCCCGGCAACGGTATACGCGCCCAGCGAGAGATAGGCGCTCCTCGTCGGCTGGATGGAGAGCCACCGAGATCAGAAGCTACGGAAGATCCCGTCGTCACCCGCGGCATCGACGAATTCTTCCCAGTCCATGTTGCCGAGGGAGATGTTGCTCTCGATCGACCACAGCTCTGCGGCTATGACTCGCAGTTCGTCGTGATCCTGCTCTGCTTCGTCGTCATCTTCCTCGTAGGTCAGAACGGCAAGCAGCGGCATATCTGGCGTGGTCAGGGTGGTCTTGTCGGCCACGATCAACAGAGAGTCTACGGCGGGGACCAGCGAGATGACCTGTTCGGTCGTCAGGTCGCTGTAGGCAGGATCGTCCACTACGTGAACGTTTGGGAGGAAGCCGTCCTCGTTCGGTGTTGTGATCGCCGTGTGGAGGGCTTGCCAAGCAGTCTGGTCGGAAAAGTCGGTGCGGATCAGCAGGGTGTCGTCTGTCTGTGGCAGGCTCTTCAATGGAATTCCTTCTCTTGAGTGCGTCCGACGGTGCAATGCTTCAGCCCGGGGGGTGTTACCTCAGCGATAACCTTATCCGTCGGGTCTGACAAAAAATCTCACTGCGCGGCGGCCTGTGTAAATCCAGCACATGCCGCATCAGCGTCGCGATAAAAAAACTTGCGTGAACGCGCAGCAATATTGCATTGCATCACGTGAGTGCCTTGCGCTTATTGCATGTCGGCGCCTAATTTTTGAACTTTTGTGCCACGGGCTCGATATCAGTGACGGGTGATGGGCGTTGCCGGGAGATAGGTCGACGCTCATTAGCCTCGGCACGAGCAGGACTGTCCAGAGGCTGATCAATAAGACGGAGAGTGCCCTCGACCTGGGACGATAGGGCTTGTCAAGGTCCTTGCCGTCGTCAGGAAAGAAGCACTCTCGAGGTGAAGAAGCGTAGCTCGAACGACAGCGGGGTCGCGAGCTCGGCGAACGCGATCGTGTCCCGCAGGCCGTGATCCAACGTTTGTAAACTCCGCCTGGGCAGAGGGTTGCTGTACGCACGCGCCGTCGGCCTGCTCGCCGAACTCCACAGCTGAGTGCGACCGCACGGATGCCGCCGCCCGCGCATTCAGTCGACGTCAAGTGTTCATTCCGTGCCCGTCACTAGCTTTGGCTCGTCACCCAACGAGCCAAGGAGGCACCAGCGATGCCTACGCGCGTCAATCGGCAGACAGTCGACCTCACTCCGTATCCCGACCTCGTGGTCGTCTACCTCGGCATGCGAGTCAATCGGCTCTACGGCCTGCGCACCTTGGCCGGCTACGGCCCGCAGATCGGCCAATCCGGGAAAGACCAGCCGGAAGGCCTGCTGTCGCACGAGTCGCTGCTGTGGTCGCTGTTCCCCATGCACGTCGGCATCCGCCAGTACTGGCGCGACCTGCCTTCGCTCTTGTCATGGACGCGATCCGAACCGCACCGGCGCTGGTGGCGAGATTTCCTGCGCGACAGCGGCGGCACCGGATTCTGGCACGAAACGTACCTGATCCGCGGCGGTATGGAGGCAGTGTATGACGACATCCCGAGCCCACGGGGCTTCGCCTCCTTCGCCCCCGTGCGGACGGCGCGCGGCCACCTGTTCGGCTCGGCCGCGCGAGTCGGACGTCCTGAAGAAACCGCCGCACCGGTCGTCAGCGAGGAAGAGCTCTACACGCCGGACACCCAGCCGGAACCCGCCGACGGAACGGCTTGATGTAGCGTCGGCTCGGCGTCCGGAACGGCTCCGGTCTGCGCCTCGGAAGTCACTCCCGCCGGACGGGAGCGAAACGATAAGCTTCCAGCGATGGCCGTTCCGGAGGCGAGAGGTACCGCGGTGTCAGTCCCCGTAGTTCCCTCTGGCGGTGAGGATCAGCCGGCCGGCCGATCTTCGCCGTATCTGCAGATCTTGGGCCCGCTACGGATCTGGCGCGACGGTGTCGAACTGGATGCCGGGCCACGACAACAGGCATACCTCCTGGCGCTGCTGCTGGCCCGCGCCGGCCGGCCGACCAGCACGAGCGAGCTGATCGACCTGATCTGGGGCGATGACGTCCCCAACAGCGCGCTCAACATCATCCACAAATACGTCGGCGCGTTGCGACGACTACTCGAACCCGCGATCCCCGCCCGTGGAACCGGCTCCTACCTGCACCGCCGCGGCAACGCCTATCTGTTCTCCGCCGCCCCCGGCGCCCTGGACCTCCTCACCTTCCGAGAACTCGTTGCGACCGCCAAAGAGGCCATGGCACAGCAACGCCAGGAAACGGCGCTCGACCGCTATGTCGAAGCGCTCGGTTTCTGGCGGGGCCGGGCGGGCGACGGGTTCACCCACAGGTCGACCGCATTGCCGACCTTCACCGGTCTCGACGACGAGTTTTACGCCGCGTGCACCGAAGCGGCCAAGCTGGCCGTGTCGCTGCGCCGACCGGCATCGGTGCTGTCGGCGCTGCAACTCGCCGCATCGACCTCGCCGTTCCACGAACCCGTCCACGCCGGCCTCATCACCACCCTGGGGGCCGCGGGACGCCGGGCCGAGGCACTGTCGGCGTACCACAGGGTCCGCGCCCGCCTCGCCGACGAACTCGGCATCGATCCCGGTCCGGAAATACGGGCCGCATACCTGCAAGTGCTGACGCAGCCCCAGACCTCACCGCCCGTGGCGAGTACGGCCGGCGCTTCGGCGCAGAAGGAAGCCGGCCTCGTCGGCAGGGTCGAGGAACTCGCCGTACTGCGCCAAGCCGTGGAGAACGCTTTCACCGGCAGTGCGGCGCTCGGCATCGTCCAAGGGGAGCCGGGCGTGGGCAAGACCCGGCTGCTGCAGGAGATCGCTGCAGAAGCGAGTCGGCGTGGCGCGCTGGTCGTCTGGGGTTCGTGCCTGGAAGGCGACGGAACACCGTCGATGTGGCCCTGGGAACAGACACTCCGCCCGATTCTCGACAGCCTCCCCGCGCCGTTGCGGGAGAAGTGGCTCGCCAGCGAGCTCGGCGGACTCCTCCAATCTCCAGACGACTACGCCACCGGGGCGGCGATTCCCGACAGCCGTGCACAGTTCCGCCTGTTCGAGCAGGTCGTCACCGTCGTCGGGCATGCCTCGGCGCAACGGCCCATGCTGCTGATCGTCGATGACCTGCAGTGGGCCGACGCCGCCTCACTCCAGCTGTTCGGCCACCTGACGGCCCGGCCGCCCACCGGCACGGTGATCATCGGAGCGCTACGCGATCGCGCACCCGCACCCGGCTCCAGCCTGTCACGGGTCCTGGCCACGGCTGGCCGGCAGCCCGGCCACCGCAGGATCCGGCTCGGCCCGCTCGGCCTGACCGACGTGACCGAACTCATCCGCCGCGAAACTGGCCGCGAGCCCGGCGCCGAAGTCGCCCGCGGCATCCATGCTCGCACCGCCGGCAATCCGTTCTTCGTCCAAGAGCTGTCCCGGTTGCTCAGCGAGGGCGGTTCGCTCGGCGACGGCAGCGCATCCGTACCAGCCGGCGTGCCGGCCACCGTGCGAGACGTCGTCCGCGATCGGATGACCGGCCTCGACGACAGCGCTCACAGCCTGCTGCGCACCGCCGCGGTCATCGGCCGCGACGTGGAGCTCGACCTGCTCGCCCGCGCGATGGGCGTCGAGATCGCGGAGTGCCTCGAACGCCTCGAACCGCTGCAAGAACTCGGTCTCCTGGAGGCCAAGCCGGAAGACCCGTTCTCGTGGCACTTCGCGCACGACCTGATCCGCGAGTCGATCTCCGAGACCACCGCGCGGCAGCAGGCCGTCCAACTGCATCTGTGCGTCGCCGACGCCCTCGAACCCATCCACGCCGACGACGAGTCCGTCGCCGAACGCCTCGCCTACCACCTGTGGGCCGCCGGCCCCCTGGCCGACCCGGGTCGCACCGCGAAGGCACTGGCACGCGCCGGTCGCCGCGCGGCGACCAAGCTCGCGTTCGCGGCCGCCTATCGGAACCTGGAATCGGCCACCCAGATCGCCCGGACAGCAGGGCTGCTGGAGATCGAATTGTCCGTCCTGGCCCTGCTCAACCTCCTCGCCGTCGAGCCTCCAGGAATGGGCGGCTCGACGTACGATCTGCTGGAACGGGGCGCATATCTGGCCCGCAGACTCGGCCGCGAGACGGCCGAGGCCGAGTTCCTCTTCTATCGGATGACCGGGGCCTACGTCTCCACCGAGAAAGACCGTGGGATGTGGGCTCGCCGGCTGCATGAGCAAGGCCAGGCGTCCGCGGACCCGAAAATCCAGGCGTACGGCCGGCAGGCCTGGGGCCTGTACCACTGGGATATCGGCGACATCGGCACGGCGTATCAGTGTTTCAGCTGGCTGGGCCGTACCACTGCGGACGACGTTGCCTCGCTGCTCGCGAACTCGGCCGACCCGCACCCGGGACCGGCTCAAGAAAGTCTGTACCACCTTGCCGACCAGGTCGGGGGTGTCCCGATTCGACGCCGTGACGACCGCGGACGCTGGCGGATCCCCGATGAGTGGATCGGCTATTTGGGGGTCATTACCTCGCTGCATGGCGATGTCGAGACGGGGCGGTCCCTGCTCGGCACGGTGTATCAGGCCGAGGGGGACCTCTTCGAGATGTCGGGCTGGACCCGTTACCAGACCATGGCCGCCTCGATGGCCGGTGACGCGGACTGGGCGATGCAAGCGACCGAACGGTGGGTCGCGGCCAGCGCCGACCTTCCCGGCGTCGCCCAGGAAACCTATATACGGCTGGACTGGTACTGGGCCCGTGCCCTCACCGGCGATGACCCGGCCGGCGCCGCGGCCAAGGCCGAACAGCTCCTGGCCGCGACCCTGGCCGACCCACCGAGATGGGGCCTCGCCTACTGGTACGGACTGGTCGCCGAGATGTGGCTGGCAGCCGAGCTGCCCGACCAGGCCGCCTCCGCCCTCGACCAGGCCGACCAGGCCATCAAAGCCCACGGCCAACGCTACGCCGAAGGGCTTCTCCTGCTACTGCGCGCGCGCCTGCTGCAGGCCCGCGGCGAACCCGTCGAAGTCGTGCGAGCCGCCGCCGACGAAGCCCGCACCCGATCCGGCGAACGGGGGGCCCACCTCTTCGCTCGCCGCGCCGAGAGGTTCATGGCCGATCTCGACCAGAATCCCGAGCCCTATTCATAAGCCACTCTCATGAACCTTCGTAGGTTGATGAGTCCGGTGACCCCGGCGAGGACCTCGGGGAACTTCTCGATCGGTGCGCGGTAGCGTCCGCCTTCCTCGCTCAGGATCCGCCAGGACTTCACGTGGGCGGCGGCGCGTTCGACGGCCGCGCGCACGCTGGAGAGCAGGGCGTTGTGCCGCCTGGAGGGTGCTTCTTTCCTGACGACGGCAAGGACCTTCGAGCGGCGAATAATAGCCTCAGGCTGAGGGTGCAGATGCGGTCTTCCACGCCGTCCTTGCGCTTGTCCAGAGCGGCCGTGGAAGAACCCGGCCTGGGAACCGCGTTCTTCGGCTCTGGCCCATGCGCAGACTCGTGGGCGGGCGGGCCAGAGGTTGCAGAACAATTAGACATCGATGGCGATGCCCAGACTCCGCCGTAGAGCTGCGACCTCGGTATCGACCGTGTTGATGTCTTGGGGCACGTAGACGATTCTTCCGCCGCTCGACATTGTGCCGATCGCCGTGGGTACCGGCTCGCCAACGACTAGACGGATGTCGGCGTCGATCACTCCGGGGATTTGGAGCACCTCCTGGGTGGACGGAGCAGCTCGCACGGTCCCGGACTCTGGAACGATGAGGAGGTTGACAACTGACTCATATATCGGGGTGTCAGGAATGTCGGGGCGCTGTCCAACGGCCATTGCAGCGAGTGCGGCTGCCCCATCGTGCCCGTACATCGCATTTGTGGCATGCCAAATACCTGCTCCGCCCGGTCGTGCGCCGGCTTCACCGAACCAATACTTGCCGTCTTTGGTGCGCAAGATTTCGCAGTGAGTCGCGCCCGTCAGCTTTCCCAGTGCCTTGACACCCCTAACAGCGATGGCGCGGACCTCACGGGCCTCCTCGCTGTCGGGGGCGAGGAACGTCTGGTGCCATTCCTTTTCGGTAATCTCGAGACAGGGATCGCTGTATTTTCCGACGGCAGCGATGACGATCTCTTCTTCCTCGCTTTCTGGGTCTGCGTAGCGGTATAGATCGCAGCAGTACTCTGCATCTACGTCGAGGTACTGTTCTACGATGAAACCTCCGGATTCGTGTAGGCTTTGAGAGATACTTCCCGCGCTAAATCGGCCGAATGGGTCGTCGACCTTGTTGTCGAAAGACCCGTCTTCAATGCGATTGATCAGGTCGACATCGTTCCAGATCGCGAAGGTATTGAGTGTGCCGATTCCGGCTTCATGCTTGACGATAAGGGGGTACCCGATCTCTTCGGCCACTCGGGCGATCTCGCTGGCATGATTTACGACTCGGAATGCTGCCGTGGGCACCCCGGCCGCCGTGCAGCGTTGCTTAGCCACTGCTTTACTGGTGTAGGCAAGGGCGTCATCAACGCTCAAGCCGGGAATTTTTATCTCCTCCCGCAGGACTGCCGCGGCGACCATTGCCTGTTCATCGATCGTGGTTACTGCGTGTACGGGGCCCAGTTGGTTGGCCAGAATTTTCAGCTCGTACTTGTCGCCCCACTTGCGGACGCCGTGAATAGTGAGGTCGGGATATTGTTCTCTGTACCGTCCCTCGCTATTTTTCGGGACCACGAATGAGACTCTGTGACCCAGGGAAAGGAGCGCATCTCCGAGCACGGGGTTTCCGGTATCCAGGACCACGATGTCGAGAAAGCGATTAGCCTGGTTGATGTCGGGATACATGATGCCTTCCTAGGCTGCAGTGTCGATTACGAAGGACGATGCCAGTTGCTGCATTTCGCCCATCGCATTTTGTAGGGATGACGGCTCAAAGAAGATGAACGCAGCGGCCGCATCGGTCGAATGATGCGAGCCGATACTCACATCTCCGGGCTTGCACTTGATCTCCACGTCCACCACCCGGTCCATCGAGAGCACATCATGCCGCGCAGGCACCCGGAGAACCCGACCCGGCGGAATGAGAGGAATTGAGCTGGCGAGAAGAGGATACCTGTACTCACTGTCGATTTTGGGCTGCTCGTGATTGGCCAGCGATGTGATGACGTCATGGATGTCATAGCCGAGTAGCCTCGACGTGAGCCCTACGATTTCTTGGCCGCCAGGCCGAGCTGCTGCTTCGCCGAACCACCACTCGCCGGCTGCATCCTGCATAACCTCGCAATGCGCGAAGCCCTCCGTCATGCTGAGCGCAGTGCATGCCTTGGTGGATAGCTCTATCACGGTTGCGTAGTCATCGGACCGAGGGTCTAGTGTTACGACCCCGCTGGGCTTGCCGATGAGGTCGAGTACGGGCGTAGAGTACTGGGCGACCACCTTCATAATCGGTCGTCCCCGAAACCAGACCATCTCGCAGAAATATTCCTTGACTACGTTTATGTATTGCTCCACAATGAAGCCGCCCTTCTCGTTCGAGAAGAGACCCTGAAATACGCCATCAGAAGCTGATGCTCGTCCCGATGGCTCAGGAATTTCACGCTCGAAAGTCCCACTGGTCACCAGCTCCAGAAGGTGCTTCTTACTTTTAATCTTGTATGTGGCGATGGCCCCGAATCCAGAGACTGGCTTGAGGATCAGTGGATAACCCATCCTTCCTCCAGCAATCAAAATTTCGCCCACCGAATGCGCGACCTCGTGTCTCGCCACTCGGATATCTTCCTTGCTGGTCCCCAATGCCAGCTTCATGAGATGCTTGTTAGTCATCTTCAGGGCGTTTCGGTAGGACTGGCCAGGAATTCCGAGAGTATCCCTGATGAAAGCTGCCGCTGCTACACACTGCTCGTCCACCGTCATGACCGCGTTCACGCCGTCCAGTGAGTAAGCCAGGTTCTGAAGCTCATTCAGGTCGTTCCACCTTTGGACGCCCATGAACGGAATATCGGGACTGGCATCCTGCCGTTTCGCCAGAAGCGGGAATGGGACGGCTGAAATCACTTGATTGCCATTCCGAGTTAGCGCCTGCTCCACAACTGAGTTCAGTGTTGAAAGCACCAGAGTGCTCATCAAGGTTCTCCTTATGGGAGGGGGAGGTTTCTGAGGGCGTCGGCGCTGGTGCTCGTATGGTCACCAAGGAGTTTGCGCACAGATTCCTCGGTAGTGCCAATCCAGCGCATGTCATGCAGAGTTGCAACAAGAAACGCGTGCGCCCGCATACAATATTTTATTGCATCACGTGAGTACCTTGTTTATATTGCGCGTCTGCGTCTAATTTTTGAACTTCTGTGTCACAGGGTGGGTGTCTGTGATGGGTGATGGGCGTCACGGGGAGATAGGCTGATGCTCATTTGAGGTCTCGGCGCGGTGGGCTGGCAGGCGGGCGCACCGCTTGTTGAGCCATTCAGATGGTTGTGGCTGATAAAATGTCGCTGCCGACTTTACGGATGTTGTCATCTGTCAAACTGGGTGAGATTTCGAGCGGCGAATGAAATTGTCTCAATTCCGTGGGGGTGATCGCAGCGCGGGAAAGTGGGGCGCCTCCAAGGTGAGCAACATCGGCAGCGGGACTGCGGTGTGGGAGCCGAATGCGCTCGAGGCTGGCGGAGTGCCGTAGAGCCCCCATCGCGCGGCCAGAACGGCCCGCAGTCGCGGATCGCGGAAGCTGCGGGAAACCTGGTCCCGAAGCGACCGGAACGTCGACGGGAAGAGCCACTCGACGATGCGCGCACCCGGGCGTCGTATCCCGGCGGGGAACGACGCGACGACGTTGCGCGCGGTCAGCCACGGCAACTGTAGTTCGGGTCATGGCTGGTCCTGGAGAGCGTGTCGGTGCTGGTGGCAGGCTCGTGCGAGGGCCTGGTGGTGGCGGCGCCAGGCCATCCAGTGCAG
>NZ_JARAVK010000275.1:0-11223 GCF_033792765.1 Streptomyces sp. PA03-6a
CGTTCCTGCTTTGTTTTTTTTTTTCAAGCGAAGACCGCCTAACGGAGTTTGGGAGGGGCCCTGGGGCCGGGGATGGTTTTAAGAGGCAACCATGACGTGACCGAGGACGCCGGCCCAGTAACCTCCCCACACCCCGTGCGTACGGACGCGGCCGAGCTGCAGCGGACCCTTTCCGGCCCAGATCCCGGGGACCTTCGTGGAATCGGCCGGATTCCCGTCCACGTAGAGCGCGATCGTCTTCTTCCCGGCGTCGTACGTGCCGGTGAGCAGAGCCCACTGGCCGACCGTGTTGACGTTCGCGGCCGCCTCGGCCTGCAGGACCGTGCTGTCCGCCCCGCCGTCGGCGGTCTGCACCTTGAAGACCCACTTGCGGTCGGCGCCCGAGGCCTCCCGGCCCAGGCTGAACGAGGGCGAGACCCCGTCACCCTGGCTGATCGCGGAGCGGGAACCGCCCGGGGCCTCGTTGTAGACCCATGCCGAGATGCTGAAGCTCTTGGTGACGTCGATCAGTTGCGCAGCTGACTGGGCGTAGGAATTGCCGTTGCTCCTGAGCCTGACCACGAAGCCGTTGGTCACCTTGCTCACCCCGGCGTCCGGCCCGAGGATGAGGTTGTTCTGCCCGGACTTGTCCGCGAGGGCGTTGTCCTCCCCGGGGACCGTCGGCGAATCGGCCGTGGCGGAGGGGGAGGCCGACGCGCTGGGGGAGGGCGACGGGGCGGCCGTGTCGTCCGTGTCCTTCGTGTAGTGGAGTGCGACGACGCCCGCTCCCACCCCGAGCACGCACGCCACCAGGACGATCAGACCCGTCCTGAGTCTGTGGCGGCGACGCTGTCTGGTCTCGTTGGCGTCGGCCAGGGCCTGCCAGTCGGGCTGGGGCGAGTAGGAGGGCTGCTGGTAGCCGGTGGCCGGCCCGAAGCCGGGTTGCCCGTACCCGGGCTGCTGCTCGGGTATGTGGTGCTGTGGGTATCCGTAACCGCCCGGCGCCGCGGACGGCTCGGGAGCGGACGGGGTGTTCCAGGGGCTCCGCCCAGGAGCGGCAGCCGCGTCTTCCGGGTTTTCCACGGGGTCAGTCACACCACGGATGCTAGAGCAGCACCGTGGTGTCCCGTAAAGGCACTTCGCGAGCGTTCCTGATCCGTTTCCTCACCCGGAACGACGAGCCGCGGGAGGAGCACCGTCGCCGGTCCGAGTGCTCCTGATGACCTTGTGCACGCCCAGGGGGAACCTCCCTGCCCGGCGAACACCACGATGCCGATCACGACGGGGGCCCACAGCCGCGAGGCGTACTTCGTCCGGTCGGCCGGGGACACGGCGACGCCGGCGCCTGGGCCGAACAGTTCGAGCCATCCCCGGAGGCAGTCATTCCGTAGCCAAAAGTTTCCGTTTCCACCTATATGCAAGATGCACATAACGGACAGCCGATGCCCCTCGGGTATCTGACGTCGCCGGGAGTCTCATATATGCTTCCGATGCTCGGCTGCGTGTTCGACTCGACCGGGTACTCCGAGCTCAAGGAGTTCCAGCGCGTCGAAGTGACGGTGTCGCCGACGCACCACCGCTGACGGCGCGGCATCTGCCCGCAGCGTGAACAGTGGCGCCGGCGGGCCGGAAAACGAGCGGGCCGGCGCCTCGGTGCCGGCCTCGCACTGCCTGGGGGACTTCTCCTGATGCGTAAAGGGTGGATCCGATATGCCCTGTTCGGCGCGGTACTGGGGGTACTGCTGCCGCTGATCGTGCCGGACTCGGCGCGGATGGGCACAGTCGCCGCGCAGCGCATCGGGACGGATGTGCGAACCCGGGACCCCGAGGCGTCTTCGTCGGCTCGTGCGGTGTACGCGATGCTCGCCGGGCTGGAGAACGACGCCCGCGCCGGCCGGCCCACCCGCACCGTCATCGGCCAGCACGACGAGCTGCAGAACGAACGCTACAACGGCACCTACGGCGACTACCCGGGGCGCAAGCAGCCCGGCTACTACTACCGCAAGCCCGCCGACATCACCGGGCGCCTCCCGGGTTTCCTGGAGGTGGACCTGGGTCCCGGATACGGACAGTCGTCCTGGGGTGTCGGTGAGCCGCGCCCCTACTCGGCCGCGTGGCCGAGTTGCCGCCCGTACTGGGGCTACACCAACGACGCCACGGACTTGGCCGTCGGCGTGTGGGAGGGGATGGACGCCGGTTCCCACTGGGACTGCTCCGGCGGCCGCACGGTGACGCTGCCGGGCAACGGCGGTCGCCCGGCCGGCATCGTCGGCATGTCCTTCCACGAGCCCTATCCGGGCAGCCCGGTGAAGGGCTATGCCGACACGCTGTGCCGTAACTCACCCGCGGCCCACGACCCGAAGTGGTTCGCCCGGGTGGTGACGCCCGGCACGGCCGAGCAGCACGATCTGCTGGTCGACCTGTCCTTCCTCGCCGACCACCTGGCCTACCTCGCCGCTCGTGATGTACCGGTGCTGCTGCGGCCGTACCACGAGATGAACGCGAGCGGCTGCTCCGGCGGGTTTTGGTGGGCCGGCCAGCGCCCCGAGTTGTACCGGAAACTGTGGCGGACGATGTACGACTACCTCGTCGGCACCAGACGCCTGCACAACCTGATCTTTGTCTGGGCGCCCAGTCCGTGGGAGGGGAAGCACGGCACCGATCCCTGGGCGTACTACCCGGGCGGTGAATACGTCGACGTGGTGGGAGTCGACGACTACAGCGACACGCCGGAGCGGCCGTTCCGGGGCGAGCCGTGGACGCAGATCTGGTACCGGGGGTTGGCGCACTACGACAAGCCGCGCATGATGGCGGAGTCCTTCCACGTCCCGATCTCCGCCGCGCAGCCCGCCACGCTCGCGGCGGCGCCATGGGTGATCTGGAACGTATGGGGAAGCGGGCTGACGGACCACAACTCGCCATCGGATGTGCAGCGGACCTACTACGCGCCAGCCGTCCTTACCGGCGGCACTTCGACACAAGGCGGACGTTTCGACTGGGGATCACTGCACAAGCCGCCTGATCGCTGATCGAACGCACTCGCGCTCCTGCGCGACGAGCCGCGCAGCCGCAACCGTAAAAGGGTTGTACGGACGCGGTGTGAAGGTTCTCACGGCCTGGCGAAGTTGATCACCGGAGATCTAAAAGTCCAGGTCAGCGCCTCGCCTCTGGAGTAACACGTGTATCGTACGGTTAACTTTTGAACACAAGTTCTCCATGGGATTCCCTTGTATGGCGCAAGCGTGCGAGGATCGTGCTCCTGTTCGGTCAGTGGTTTAGGCGCCTGGGGGGCATCTGAGCGCCGCTGGCCAAAACGTCCGAAAGTCGTTGAGGGGTAGGGGCTCGGGACAGGACGTTGTCGTGGTAGGCCCAGCCGTGCCATGACCGGGATTCTCGCTGGCTCAACGCATTGTCATCTGCAGGGGAGTTCAACAGTCGCCATGGCCGTGACACAGGTCGATGGGGTTGTGCCGCACTCGCGGCACAACGCCAAGTTGGCACAACGCACCGCCGCTTGGAAGCCGGGGATGCTGCCGTTCCTGATTCCCTTCACGCTGCTGCTGGCTTTCGGTCTGTGGTCGTACTCGCCCAGCCGGACCCCGCTCAGCTGGGCGCTGAGCATCGTCTGGTCGCTGCCCGTCGTGGGTGTGCTGGTGGGTATCCAGGGCGCGTGGCTGATCCGCCGCAGGGTCAAGCGCAGCGTCAACATGGTGCCGCCGGCCCCTGTCGAGCAGGACTTCCTCATCGTGCTGGTGCCGACCATCGGACGCCACGACACCTATCCGGCGCTTGAGCGCTCCGTGCTCTCGTACGTCGAGCACCTGCCGGAATGGTTCCCGTACATGCGCGTGGACGTCCTCACCGAGGAAGGCTGCGAGGCCGCGGCGGACATCGACCGGCTGGCCACCGTCCACCCGCTGATCCGTGTCGTCACGGTGCCCAAGGCGTACGCCACGGCCAACGGCACCCGCTTCAAGGCACGCGCCAACCACTACGCGCACGAGCTGCGCATCGCCGAGGGCGAGGCGCTCGACGACGTGTGGGTGCTGCACATGGACGATGACACCGGGGTCGGCCCCGACACCGCGGCGGCGCTCGCGCAGTTCATCAACCGCCAGCGGCGCGCCGCGCCCGAAGAGGCCAAGCACATGGCCCAGGGAATTCTCACCTACCCGCGCGAAAGCGCGGTCAACATGTTCACCTGGCTCGCCGACGCCGTGCGCCCCGCGGACGACATCGCGCGATTCCGGGCGCTCACCGGAATGGGAACCCCGGTGGCCGGCGTGCACGGCGAACTCCTCGTTCTCCGGGCTTCGATCGAGGCGACGATCGGCTGGGACTTCGGGCCGAAGGCAATTGTCGAGGACGCACAACTCGCCCTCACATTCTGCCGTCGTTATCCGGGACGCAGCGACTGGTTCAACGGCCGTTGCTACGGCGCTTCTCCCGCCACCGCCAAGGACTTCGTGAAGCAGCGCGACCGGTGGGCCTGGGGTCTGGTCGCCCTGTGCTTCAACCGGACGATCCCGCTCCGCTACCGATGGTTTCTCGCCATCTGTGTGGCGACCTGGATCCTCGGTCCGCTCCAGCACATCGGCGCCGTGCTGCTGTTCGGCTGGCTCATCAACGACATGAACACCTCGCCCGTGACCCAGTCCGTGGTCATCCTCTGGGCCCTCAACTTCGCCTACGTCATCTGGACCTACTGGGAGGGTCTGCGGCTGAACGCGGTCGCGTCGGCCAGCGGCCGGCGCAAGTGGTGGGAGCCGATCGTCGTGGTCGCTCTCATCCCCGTCTTCTCCGTGATGGAGGGACTCGGCGGCTTCAAGGGCTTCCTGAGGTTCGTCCGGCGCGAAGAGAACAAGTTCGTCGTCATCGCCAAGCCCGTCTGACCGCCCGGAAGACAACTGACATGCGCTCGCGCCTTCCCCTGCTCGCCATCTTTCCGGTGAGCGTCCTCAGCATCGTGCTGGGCACCCCCTTCGTCCTCGGCGACCACCCGGTCCGCTGGGTGTCGGGCTCGGCGATACCCAAGATCGTCGTTGGCGACGCCGGGGACTCCGCCACTCCGAAGGGCGACGTCACCGACACACCGTCGGCGTCCTCGCCGTCCGATTCCCCGTCTTCCCCCGCCGAGGCCCTCCAGGTCGCCAAGCCCTGGAAGAAGGGCATGGCCCAGTGGGGCGTACAGCTCTACTGGGAGGAGGAGAAGCGGAAACGATCCGACACGTTCATCGAGGCGCAGGCCGGCAAGCAGGCGAAGTACCTCATCGGCCTGGGCGCGAACTCGGTGTCGGTCTCGTTCCCGTTCTTCATCGAGAACTCCACGTCCAACAAGCTCTCGGCCGGTGCCAAGACCCCGTCCCCGGAACGTCTCGAGCGCGTGCTGAAGGTCTTCAAGGACGCCGGGTTCCGCACCACGATCCGCCCGATCCTGGACGAAGGCACCCTGGAGCAGTCGAACGGCTGGCGCGGAAACATCGAGCCCGACTCGCGGTCCGCCTGGTTCGCCTCGTACAAGCAGTTCCTCACCCCGTACCTCAAGGTCGCCCAGGACACGAAGGCGGACACCTTCGTGATCGGTACCGAGCTGAACTCCCTCGAAGGCGACACCGGCTGGGACAGCCTGGTCACCTACGCCGAGAAGGACTTCTCCGGGGAGGTCGCCTACGACGCCAACTGGGACAACTACGTCTCCGGCCGGATCAACATGCCGGTCAACCACCTCGGCGTCGACGCCTATTTCCCCATCAAGGTGCCGGACACCGCTCCGGTCCAGGACCTGGTCGAGGGCTGGAACGACTGGCTGGACAAGAAGGCCACCGGTCCGCTGCCGAACATCCTCGTCTCCGAGACCGGCATCGGCGCCATGGACGGCGCCTACCACGCCCCCGGCGACTTCTACGTCAAGCGCGCCGTCAACCCGCAGGTGCAGGCCAATTGGTACGACGCCGTCTGCGAGGTCGTGCAGGAGCGCAAGATGCAAGGCATCTACTGGTGGTCGCTCTGGTTCGACGACGACCCGAACACCAAGCCCGACGACAAGGTCGCCTCCCGGCTCGACTTCGCCGGACGCCCCCTCTCGGAGAAGGCCATCAAGTCCTGCTTCACCTCTGACTACGCGGGACCCGGTACCGCCCCCACCAGCTGACCGAGCGGAGGCAATCATGCAAGAAGCCATCATCCTGGTGGGCGGCAGGGGAACCCGCCTGCGCCCGCTGACGAACCACACTCCGAAGCCGCTGCTCCAGGTGGCGGGCTCGTCCTTCATCCGGCACCAGATCGCCAAGCTGATGGACGCGGGGGTCGAGCACGTGGTGTTCGCCACCTCGTACCTCGCCAGCCTCTTCGAGGAGGAGTTCAAGGACTTCTCCCGGGATCTGCGGATCTCCTACGCCGTCGAGGACGTCCCGCTCGGCACCGGCGGGGCCATCCGCAACGCCGCGCGCCTGCTGTGCGGCGGCCCCGCCGACGCACCGGTCCTCATCCTCAACGGCGACATCCTGTCCGGCGTGGACCTGCGCGCCATCCTGGCGCGGCACGAGGAGAAGGACGCGGACGTCACCCTGTACCTCACCCGGGTCGCCGACCCGCGCGCCTTCGGCCTCGTCCCCACCGACGAGGACGGCCGGGTGCTGTCCTTCCTCGAGAAGCCCAAGACGGCCGAGGAGTGCGTCACCGACCAGATCAACGCCGGCTGCTATGTCTTCGGCCGGTCCGTGCTGGACACCATCCCCGCCGGCCGCGAGGTCTCGGTCGAGCAGGAGACCTTCCCGCAGCTCGTCGCGCAGGGACGGCGCGTGTTCGGCCACACCACGGATGACTACTGGCGCGACCTCGGTACGCCGCTGGCCTTCGTCCACGGCTCGGCCGACCTGGTCACCGGCAAGGCGACCTCCCCCCTCGTGGAGACGCCCGCCGACAACCTGATCCATCCCACGGCCTCCGTCGACCCGACCGCCCTCGTCACGGGCGGCTCGACGATCGGCCCGCATGCCCTGATCGGTCCGCACGTGGTCGTCGATCGCTCCATCCTCGGTGCGAACGTCACCGTGGCCGAAGGCGCCCGCATCCGCGAGTCCGTGGTCGACCACGACTCCTCGATCGGCAGCGAATCGTTCCTTCACGAGGTCGTCGTGGGCTGCCACGCCCACATCGGCGCGCAGAACGAGCTGCCCGCCCAGCTGCGGCTGTCGTGCGGCATCCGCATTCCCGCCCAAGGGGTGCGCGTCAGCGGAACGGCTGTCGCCTGCCCGACGGTCCACTGAAGCAGCCGGTCGGCCCCCGCGGGCTCAACCGGGCATTTTCTGGAGAATCGTGACCACCCACGCCTCAACGGCCGTCAGTCCGCAGCCTTCGCACCGGCACCGGCCGGGGCCCCAGCCGGAGAAGACGGACCGCCTGCGCAAGTACCGCCCGGACATCCAGGGTCTGCGTGCCGTCGCCATCATGATGGTGGTCGCGATGCACTGCGGCATCCTCGACATCCACGGCGGCGTGGACGTCAGCTTCGTGCTCAGCGGCTTCCTGATCGGCGGCCAGATCCTCGCCGAGATCGACAAGACCGGGAAGGTCTCGCTCGGCAAGTTCTGGGCACGGCGTTTCCGCCGTCTGTCCCCGTCCATGGCGATCACCATCGTCGGCACCGCCGTCGCCGCGTGGATCTTCGGTAGTCCGCTGCGCTTCCGCGACTACGTGGCCGACGGTCTCAGCGCCTCCCTCAGCTTCCTGAACTGGCGCTTGGTCGAGAACGGCACCGACTACTTCGCCAACGACGGCACCCAGTCGCCGTACCAGCACTTCTGGTCGCTGGGCATCGAGGAGCAGTTCTACGTCGTCGCCCCGATCCTGCTGGTCGTGGCGGTCTGGCTCAGCCGCAAGATCTTCCGCAACCGATTCCTGGTGGTCCTCGCGTTGCTGGCCGTCATCGCGGGCTCCTTCTACCTGGGCTGGACGAAGACGGCGGAGAACCAGCCGCTCGCCTACTTCGCCACCCACACCCGGATCTGGGAGATCACCACCGGCGTCCTGCTCGCCCTCGCCGCCCCGCTCGTCTCCCGAATGAACACCGGATTCGCGGCCGTCATCACCTGGCTCGGTCTGGGCACCACGCTGGTCACGGCCATGCTCATATCCGACGCGACCCCGCTGCCCGGCTACGCGGTGGCCGGTCCCGTCGCGGGCGCCCTGCTGGTGATCGCAGGCGGCTGCGCCAACCCCAGGTTCGGCGCGGAGCGGCTGCTCGACAACCCCGTGCTCGACTTCATCGGCAACGCCAGCTACGGCTGGTACCTGCTGCACTGGCCGCTGCTGGTGCTCTGGCCGTCCATCGTGGACCGCGAGTTCACCATGTCCGACCGATTCCGGGTGGCGGTGCTGTCCTTCCTGCTGGCCGTCCTCATGCACTACGTGGTGGAGCGCCGCTTCAAGCGGAACACGCAGTTGGTGGCTCGGCCGTGGAAGGGCATCCTCACCGGATTCGTCCTCACCGGCGTCGGGGCCGGCGCGATGGTCCTCGCCACGATCGTCCCGCTGCACCTGGCGACCTCGCCCTCGGCCAGCACGGTCGCGGTCGGGTACACCAGCAGCTCGTCGGTCGAAGAGTCCGTGCACCGCACGCAACTCTCCGCGGCAGTGCAGAGTGCTCTGCCCAGCGCCCCCAAGAACTCCGCCGAGCACGGCTGCATCGACAACTTCGACGTCAAGAAGTTCGTGATGCGCGACGGCTGTGTCGTCGGTGATCCGAAGGGCTCGAAGACGGTCGTCCTCATGGGTGATTCGCACGCCTGGCAGTGGAGCGACACCTACCACGAGGTCGGCAAGGAACTCGGCGTACGCGTGGTGACCATGACGAAGGGCGGCTGCTCGCCGCAGATCTACCACATTATCAACCCTCAGGTGAACCGCGAGTACACCGAGTGCGACAGCTGGCGCCAGTCGGCCTTCGCGGAGCTCAAGAAGATGCACCCGGATGTCCTCGTCATCGCGGACCGAGCCCGTCGTGAGGCGAACCGGACCGGTGCCGAGGCATCGTTCAAGGTGTTCAAGGAGACCGGCGCCAAGCTCGTCTACATGACGGACACCCCGGAACCCGGCCAGAACATCCCGGACTGTCTCGCCACGCACATCGACGACACCACCCTCTGCAACCGCAAGCAGTGGCAGGCGCTGGAGTACACGGAGTTCCGCACCATGGAGCGGGAAGTGGCCGAGAAGTACGGCGCGGACATCATCGACACGACACCCGCGTTCTGCGCCTTGGACGTGTGCCCGGCGGTCATCGGGGACCAGATCGTCTACTTCGACAACAGCCACATCACGTCGTCGTACTCGAAGACCCTGAAGCCCTTCCTGGAGCCGGCTCTGAAGGAGATCCTGGACAAGGCGTAGCGCCCTTCCAGGCCGGCCCGCCACTCCTGGCGCCCGGCGGCTCACAGCCGCGCGGCCGCCCCGACCGGGGTGGCCCCGCGGGTGTCCAGCATCAGCTGGGCCTTCACCGCCAGGCCCTGCATGTCGTAGGTGCGGTGGTGCTGGAGCAGGACCGTCAGGTCGGCGTGCGCCGCGGCCTCCCACAGGGAGTCGGCGCGGGGGACCGGGCGGTCCAGCACCCGCCACTGCGGGGCATACGGGTCGTGGTAGCTCAGCTGCGCCCCCAGCTCGGCGAGCCGGGCGCCGATCTCGCCGGCCGGCGAGCGCTCCTGGTCCGGCAGGTCCGGCTTGTACGTCACGCCCAGCAGCAGCACGCGCGCCCCGCGCAGCGACTTGCCGTGCTCGTTCAGCAGGGCCGCGGCACGCTGCACCACGTAGCGCGGCATGCGGGCGTTGACCTCCTGCGCGTACTCGACCAGGCGCAGCGGGTGGCCGCCCACCCGGCCCTGGTACGGCCGGTGACCGGGGTCCAGCGGCATGGTGTGGCCGCCGACCCCCGGGCCGGGGCGGAAGGCCTGGAAGCCGTGGGGACGGGTCTCGGCGCAGCGGATGACGTCCCAGACGTCCACGCCGATGTCGTGGCAGAACACGGCCATCTCGTTCGCCAGGGCGATGTTGACGTGCCGGTAGTTGGTCTCCAGCAGCTGCACGGTCTCCGCCTCGCGCACCCCCCGGGCCCGGACGATCCGCTCGGTGAACCGGCCGTAGAAGACGGCCGCGGCCTCCGTGCAGGCGGGGGTGAGCCCGCCGATCACCTTCGGTGTGCCGGGGTGCCGCGCGGGGGCGTACGCCAGGTGGAAGCCATGGCCGGCCCGCAGGCCGGAGCCCTCCTCCAGCAGCGGACGCAGGAAGTCCTCCGTCGTCCCCGGGTACACCGGCGACTCCAGGACCACCGTGCTGTGCGGCCGCAGCTGTCCGGCCAGCGCGCGGGCGGCCTCCGCGAGCGCCGTCAGGTCCGGTTCCCCGCCTTCCCCGAGCGGGGTCGGCGCGCACAGCACGGCCGCCCGCACCCGGCCCAGGGCGGCCGTGTCCGCGGTCGCGCGGAAGCCGCCCGCGAGCATCCGCCGCACGTCGGCGGCGGCCAGCGCCCCGCAGGGCACCCGGTTGCCCGCGTTGATCGCCTCGACGACGTGCTCGTCCGGGTCGTACCCGATCACCCCCAGCCCGGCGGCGCTGGCCGCCTGCGCGAGGGGCAGCCCGGCGTGGCCGAGTCCGATGACTGCGAGGTCTGCGGGCATGGGGGTCCTCTCCGGCGGCGGGGTGCGTCCTGGTACGTCCTGGTACCCAAATGGCGCGAAATCAGGCTAACCAGACAGGTAGCTGATATGACTGCACGCCACGCGGTCCGGCCCCCGCCCGGTCCCCTCTCCTCGCGCCGGGGCTTTGGCCACGCCTGCGGCACTGTGTGCTCCGGGCAGGTGCGGCACCGTCGTGGGGTTGCACCAGCCTTTCCCCAGCTACCGCTGGGAGGCGCCCCCAGCCTCCGGCGAGCGGCCGACCCGCAACCCCATGGTCGTTGTGGTCCGGGGTTGCCGTAGGTGCCCCACTGACCCCCCACCGGCCGTCGTGCGCCCCGACAACGGGAGGGGGTGTGGCGGAGTGCGCCCATGGGGGTCCCCCCGGCCGAAGGCTGGGGGAGACGAGCGGCGGACCCGGCGCCGAACGATGTTGGGCCAAACCGCGAGCGCTGTGGGGGTCCCCCCGGCCGAAGGCTGGGGGAGTGCGCCGGCGCGGCACCGACCCCACCCCAACGATGCGCAGGCCCGCACTGACCGCGCCGGATGGGGGTCCCCCCGGCCGAAGGCTGGGGGAGGG
>NZ_JARAVK010000276.1:0-11189 GCF_033792765.1 Streptomyces sp. PA03-6a
GCCCCCTGCCGCGCAACGTCCCGGCGCCTGGCCCACCGCGGCCGCCCCCGGCGGCGGGCAGCGTCCCGGCGCCTGGCCCACCGCGGCATCCGCATCGGCATCGGCCCCGCCCCCGGCGTCCGCCCCCGCGGCGCCGCCCGCGCAGGCTCCAGCTCCCGCACCGGCCGCGGCGGGCGCGCAGCCCATCGGCGACGCCTCACGCGTCCACCAGATGTGGCCCACCGTCCTCGAGGCGGTCAAGCGGCTGCGCAAGGTGACGTGGATACTGCTCGACCAGAACGCCCGGCTCGTCGGCTTCGACGGTTCGACCCTGCAGATCGGCTTCGACAACCCCGGTGCCCGCGACAGCTTCGCCAACCGCGGCCACGAGGAGGTGCTCAAGCAGGCGATCAGCGAGGCCCTGGGCGTCCAGTGGCGCATCGAGGCGATCGTCAGCCCGGGCGGCGGCCCGGGCCCGGCGGGACCCGGCGGTGGCCCCGGCGGCTCCCGTCCCGCCCCCGCGTCCCCGGCACCGTCCGCGCAGCAGCCGCACCAGCACCAGCAGCCGCAGCAACAACCCCACCAGCAGTCCCAGAGCCCGGCTCCGTCCCCGTCGCCGCCCGCCGCCGCGGCGGCCCGTGCCGCCGTCAACGCGGCGCCCGCGGCGTCCGCGTACCCGCCCGTCACCGACGAGCCGCCGCCCATCGAGTACGACATGCCCGAGGACGACGACCCGGACCTGGACGAGACGGCGCTCAGCGGCCACGACCTCATCGTGCGGGAGCTGGGTGCCACCGTGATCGAGGAGATCGCCAACGAGTAGCCGCGGCGCCCCCGTTCCCCTGTGCGGAACGGCACGGCGGGGGCGGAACGGGCGACGCGCGCCGCTCGTTCCCTCGTACGGGTAGCGCGAGCGGGCCCCCGAGCACGTAGGCTCGCCCTACCCGCACAACCGACGTCGTGAGGCAGGAGCGAGACCGTGATCCCCGGTGGTGGTCAGCCGAACATGCAGCAGCTGCTCAAGCAGGCACAGAAGATGCAGCAGGACCTCGCGGCGGCCCAGCAGGAGCTCGCCGAGACCGAGATCGAGGGTACGGCCGGCGGTGGCCTGGTGAAGGCGACCGTGACCGGAGCCGGTGAGCTGCGGGGGCTGGTCATCGACCCCAAGGCGGTCGATCCTGAGGACACGGAGACGCTGGCCGATCTGGTCGTCGCCGCCGTGCACAACGCGACCGCGAGCGCGCAGGAGCTGCAGCAGAGCAAGCTCGGCCCGCTCGCCCAGGGGCTCGGGGGCATCCCCGGCCTTCCTTTCTAGTTCCAGGCGACGAAGAGGGCACAGCGTGTACGAGGGCGTGGTTCAGGACCTGATCGACGAGCTGGGCAGGCTGCCCGGCGTGGGTCCCAAGAGCGCGCAGCGGATCGCCTTCCACATCCTGCAGGCGGATCCCGCCGACGTTCGACGGCTCGCGCACGCCCTCAGCGAGGTGAAGGCGAAGGTCAGGTTCTGCGCGGTCTGCGGCAACGTCGCCGAGGCCGACCAGTGCCGGGTCTGCCGTGATCCGCGCCGCGACCCGGCCGTCATCTGCGTGGTCGAGGAACCCAAGGACGTGGTGGCGATCGAGCGGACCCGCGAGTTCCGCGGCCGCTACCACGTGCTCGGCGGCGCGATCAGTCCGATCGAGGGGGTCGGCCCGGACGACCTGCGCATACGGGAGCTGCTGGCGCGGCTCGCGGACGGTAGCGTCACCGAGCTGATCCTGGCCACCGACCCCAACCTCGAGGGGGAGGCGACGGCCACGTATCTCGCACGCATGGTCAAACCGATGGGACTGAAGGTCACCCGTCTCGCGAGCGGTCTGCCGGTCGGCGGCGACTTGGAGTACGCCGACGAGGTCACGCTCGGCCGGGCCTTTGAAGGAAGGCGGCTGCTTGATGTCTGACAACGCCCTGGACCCCGACGACTTCGCCTCCTCGATCTCGGACCAGATCGAGAGCTTCATCCTGTCGGTACGGGAGGTCGCCAAGGGCGACGACCCCGACAGCGCGGTGCCCTACCTGCTGCTGGAGGTCTCCCAGCTGCTGCTGGCCGGGGGCCGCCTCGGGGCGCACGAGGACATCGTCCCGGAGGAGCGCTACGAGCCCGACATCGGCCCGGAGCCCGACGCCGACGAGCTGCGCCAGCGGCTCGCGGTGCTGCTGGAGCCGATCGACGTCTACTCCGAGGTCTTCGACCCCTACGTGCCGCGCAGCACGCCGGTGGCCTGCCGGATCTCCGACGACCTCGCGGACGTGGTGACGGACCTGGCGCACGGCCTGGCGCACTTCCGCGAGGGCCGGGTCAGCGAGGCGCTGTGGTGGTGGCAGTTCTCCTACCTGTCCAACTGGGGGCCGACCGCCTCGGCCTCGCTGCGGGCCCTGCAGTCCCTCGTCGCCCACGTGCGGCTGGACAGCCCGCTGGACGCGCTGGACGGACTGGACACCGACCACGGCGCGGACGACGAGGAGAAGCTCGCCGCCGAGGCCGGTCGGGTCATGGCCGCCGAGATCGCCAAGCCGCTGGGACTGCGCCCCAGCCGCTGAACCCCCACCGCGCCCGCCCCTCCCGAGGGGCGGGCGCGTGTGCGTGGCCGGGCGTCCGAGGCGCGGTGACCCGGGGGCTGTAGTGACCCGGAGCACGCCGCCCGGTGTGCATAGGTCGGCGTGTCGTTGGGCAGATGGCTCGCAGAGTGGGCCCGGCGTCTCAGCATGTGGTATTGAGGGGTCGGTCCCGGCCTGCTCGTTAGACTGAGCCGAACGCAGTACCGGATTTGAGGAGCGCACGTGGGCCTTGTCGTGCAGAAGTACGGCGGCTCCTCCGTTGCGGATGCCGAGGGCATCAAGCGCGTTGCCAAGCGGATCGTCGATGCCAAGAAGAGCGGCCACCAGGTGGTCGTCGTGGTCTCGGCGATGGGTGACACGACGGACGAGTTGATCGAGCTCGCCGAACAGGTATCTCCGATGCCTACCGGCCGCGAGTTCGACATGCTGCTGACCGCCGGAGAACGGATCTCCATGGCCCTGCTGGCGATGGCGATCAAAAACCTCGGACACGAGGCGCAGTCGTTCACCGGTAGCCAGGCGGGTGTCATCACCGACTCCGTCCACAACAAAGCACGCATCATCGACGTCACGCCGGGCCGCATCCGCACCGCCCTGGATCAGGGCAACATCGCGATCGTGGCCGGCTTCCAGGGCGTCTCCCAGGACAGCAAGGACATCACGACGCTGGGCCGGGGCGGCTCCGACACCACCGCGGTGGCGCTGGCGGCGGCCCTGGACGCCGGGGTGTGCGAGATCTACACCGACGTCGACGGCGTCTTCACCGCCGACCCGCGCGTGGTGAAGAAGGCGCGGAAGATCGACTGGATCTCCTCCGAGGACATGCTGGAGCTCGCCAGTTCCGGTTCCAAGGTGCTGCTCCACCGCTGCGTGGAGTACGCCCGCCGTTACAACATCCCGATCCACGTCCGGTCGTCGTTCTCCGGCCTCCAGGGCACGTGGGTCAGCAATGAGCCGCGAGAGGACCAGACGGGCATGGAGCACGCGATCATCTCCGGTGTCGCGCACGACACATCCGAGGCCAAGGTGACGGTCGTCGGTGTGCCCGACAAGCCGGGCGAGGCAGCCGTGATCTTCCGGGCGATCGCGGACGCCGAGATCAACATCGACATGGTGGTGCAGAACGTGTCGGCCGCGGCCACCGGCCTGACCGACATCTCCTTCACCCTCCCCAAGGCCGACGGCCCGAGGGCGATCGAGGCCCTGAAGCGCGTCCAGGGCACCATCGGCTTCGAGACGCTCCGCTACGACGACCAGATCGCCAAGATCTCGCTGGTCGGCGCCGGCATGAAGACCAACCCCGGTGTCACGGCGCAGTTCTTCGAGGCGCTGTCCAACGCGGGCGTGAACATCGAGCTGATCTCGACCTCCGAGATCCGCATCTCGGTCGTCACCCGCGCCGACGACGTCAACGAGGCCGTACGCGCCGTGCACTCCGCGTTCGGCCTGGACAGCGAAACCGACGAAGCGGTCGTCTACGGAGGAACAGGTCGCTGAGCACCCCGATTTCGGTCGGGTGACCCAAATCTCTGGTCTGGACCGCTTGATCGGAAGCCTGTAGGCGCCAGACAATTTCAGCTCCCTGTGTGTCGCAACCGTGCGACGCGCAGGGAGCGTCTTTGTGTCAGCGCACTGCCCTACTGTGCTGCAGGCCGGGCGCGGCGCAACAGCGCCAGCAAAAGGGGCATTGGGGAAGAGTTGGTACGCATGCGCATATGTGCTACACCGTCAAAAACGGTGCCTCGGGCGTACAACCCTGACGGGGGGACGCGTGTCCAACAGGCGTGGCAGAGGCACTCGGCATCGAAGCACCCCTCGTGGGGCGGGGCAGCGCTCCGGCGCGTCCGCACGTCCGGCGGCCGTCGCGCGCAGTCGGCGGCATCCCGGTGATCGCGCCCTGGCCTGTGGTGCAGGCGCCCTCGGACCGCGACCGCGGCGACACTGACGCCGCGATGGCAGTCGGGACCACCGTCGACCACCTCACCGAGACCTACCGGGCCCACTACCGCTCGCTGCTCGGCCTCGCCGCACTCCTGCTGGACGACACCGCCTCCTGCGAGGACGTCGTCCAGGAGGCCTTCATCCGCGTCCACTCGGCCCGCAAGCGGGTCCGCGAGCCCGAGAAGACCCTCGCCTACCTCCGGCAGACCGTCGTCAACCTCTCCCGCTCCGCGCTGCGCCGCCGCATCATGGGCATGCGGCTGCTGTCCAAGCCCATGCCCGACATGGCGAGCGCCGAGGAGGGGGCGTACGAGGCGCTGGAGCGCGACGAGTTGAAGGCGGCCCTGCGCAAGCTGCAGCGCCGGCAGCGCGAGGTCCTCGTCCTGCGCTACTTCGCCGACATGACCGAAGCCCAAGTAGCCGAGACCCTCGGCATTTCCCTAGGCTCGGTGAAGGCGTACGGCTCGCGTGGTCTCGCGGCGCTCCGCGTCGCGATGGAGGCCCCGGCATGACCAACCCGAACCCACCCGGCGGTATGGAACCCGAGAACGACATCGGCGGTGGCAGCCCCGAGGAGCGGCTGAACCCCGACGAACTGGCGCTGCGCCGGCTCATGCGCGACGCCGTGAGCGACATCCAGCCGGGCCAGGAGGCGCTGGAGCACCTGCGCCGCGCGGTCCCCGCCCGGCGGGCGCACCGTCGGCAGTTGCTGGCCGGCAGCGCGGCCGCGTGCCTGCTGGCGCTGGTCGCGGTCCCCGCCGCCCTGCACGCGGCGGACCTCTCCGGATCCGCCAAGACCGGTACCGCCAACGCCTCCAGCGCCCAGGACACCGGTGGCACGAACGGCGACGCGGACGGTCCGGCCGCCGGCGCCGGCACGCCCTCCCCGTCCGACGGCGACGGCCGGGCCGACGAGGACCCCACGCGCACCGGCGGCTCCCACGGGCACGTCACCCCCGGGGCGACGGGCTCCGCGGACCCCTCCGACACGCTCGCGGCCAACGCCCCGCTGTGCACCGCCGGCGACCTCGGCAACGCCTCCGGGTACGCCGGCGCCGCCGACGGCTCGGGCCGGGTCAACGGCTGGTTCCAGGTGGCGAACACCTCGAAGGGCTCGTGCACCGTCGACGGCGGCGGTTCGGTCAGCGTCTCCTCCACCCAGGGCGCGGCCGACTCCGCCCGTATCAGCGTCGTCGACCACACCCCGAACGACGGCACCACACTGCCCGACTCCCTCGGCACGGCGCTGATCCTCAAGTCCGGGCAGAGCTACCGGGTCGAGTTCACCTGGGTCCCGGCCGCCGGCGGCGATTCGGGCGGCTGCACCCCCCCGGTCACGCCGACGCCCACCGCGACCGCCACCAACACCCCGTCCGGCGAGGCGTCCGCGCCCCCGGCAGGCGTGGACGGCCCCGGCCAGGGCGGCCCGGCGGGCAGCATCGTGCTGAGCCACACGCCCGAGGCCGGAGCGCCCGTCGTCATGGCGACGATCGGCGGTGCCTGCGCCGGGACGGTCTACAAGACCGGCGCCATCGCCGCGCAGTAGCGGGGGGCGGTTCCCGGCGACGCCCGGGCGCCCCGTACCGTTGACGGCGTGTACCGGTTCCTGCTGTCCCCCCGCTGGCTGGGCGGGCACCTCTTCATGGTGTGCGCCGTGGTCGTCTGCACCTTCATGGGCAGCTGGCAGCTGAGCCGGTTCGAGGCCCGCGTCGACAGCCACCGCGCCGCCCAGGACAAGCCCGCGGCCGCCGCCCGGGACGCGGCCCCGCTGGAGCGCCTGCTGCCGCGGGCGACCTCCGCGCTCACCACCGAGACGGCCGGCCGCACGGTACGGGCCACCGGCCGCTACGACACGGCGCACCAGTTCCTCGTGCCCGGCCGTGAGGTCGACGGACGCACCGGCTACTACGTGCTCACCCCGCTGCTGACCGGCGACGGCGCGGCCGCCCTGCCCGTCGTCCGCGGCTGGCTGCCCGGCGACGCGGACCGCGCGTCCGCGGCCGGCGTGCCCGCACCGCCCGCCGGCGAGGTCACCGTCACCGGGGCCCTGCAGGCCCCCGAGGGCGCCGACACCGACGGCGCGATCGGCCGTGGCGGGCTCGCCGAGGGACAGCTGGGGATCATCAGCGCGGCGTCCCTGGTCAACCTCGTCCCCTACCAGGTGTACGGCGCCTGGATCACCCAGACCGAGGCCGTCCCCGCGCCCCTGCGGGCCGTCCCGCCGGTCGCGCCGAGCGGCACCGGCCTGGACCTCAAGGCCTTCCAGAACCTCGGCTACACCGGCGAGTGGTTCGTCTTCGCGGGCTTCGTGGTCTTCATGTGGTTCCGGCTCGTCCGGCGGGAGGCCGAGACCCGGCGCGACGCCGAGCTCGGCCTCACCGGGGAGGAGGGGCCGGTCGCGGCCTCAGCCGCCGAGGTGGCGCCGGACGAAGTCCAGCTCCAGTCGTAGCTGCTTGATCCGCTCGTCGACGACGAGCGAGCCGTGCCCGGCGTCGTAGCGGTAGACCTCGTGCGCCTTGCCCAGGCCCGCCAGCCGCTCGACGTAGTTGTCGATCTGCCGGATCGGGCAGCGCGGGTCGTTGAGGCCCGCCGAGACGTAGACCGGGGCCTTGACCCGCGCCACGTATGTGATCGGCGAGGACGCCTCGTAGCGGTCCGGGACCTCCTCGGGGGAACCGCCGAACAGGGTGCGGTCAAGCGCCTTCAGCGCCTCCATCTCGTCGCCGTACGCCGTCACGTAGTCCGCGACCGGCACCGCCGCCAGGCCCACCGTCCACAGCTCGGGCTGGGTGCCCAGCCCCAGCAGCGTCAGGAAGCCGCCCCAGGAGCCGCCGGACAGCACCAGCCGGGCCGGGTCGGCGAAGCCCGACTCCACCGCCCACGTCCGGACCGCCGCGATGTCCTCCAGCTCGATCAGGCCGACGCGGTGCTTGAGCGCGTCCGTCCACTCCCGGCCGTAGCCCGTGGAACCGCGGTAGTTGACCCTTACCACCGCGTACCCGTGGTCCAGCCAGGCCGCCGGGCCGGCCGCGAAGGCGTCCGAGTCGTGCCAGGTGGGCCCGCCGTGGATTTCGAACACCGTCGGGTACGGGCCCTCGCCCCGCGCGGGCCGCTGGACGAGCGCGTGCACCGGCCCGCCGGGCCCGTCCACCCACACGTCCTCCACCGGCAGCGAGCCCGGGGCCCGCTCACCCGGCGCCTCCAGCACCACGGCGCCGGTCGTCGACCGCACCTCGGAGGGCGCCGCCGCCGACGACCACAGGAACTCCACCGTGCCGTCGGGGCGGGCCGTGGCGCCGCTCACCGAACCCGCCGGGGTGTCCAGCCGGGTCAGCTCCCCGTCCGCCAGCCCGTAGCGGTAGATCTCGCTGCGGGCCCGGTACGAGTGCACCACCAGCAGCGCGGTGCCGTCCGGGTACCACTCCGCCGCGACGTCACCGGGCAGGTCGATCGCCAGGGCGGTCTCCGTGCCCGCCGCGACGTCCCAGACCATCGGCTCCCAGCGGCCGCGCCGCTGGTGCGCCACCAGCAGCCGGGCGTCGCCCGGCACGGGGGCGAACCCCAGGCACTCCAGGCCCAGTTCCTTCGTGCCGCCCTCGCTGTCGTCCAGCTCCGCGACCGTCGTGCCGTCGGTCGTGACGACCCGCAGCGCCGAGTGCATCGCATCGCCGTGCTCGGTGTGCTCGACGACGACCAGCGTGCCGTCCTCCGACAGCGCGCCGACCCCGCCCGACTCCTCGTGCCGGTAGATCTCCACCGGCTCCGCCCCGGGACGCACGACGTGGATCGTCGTGCCCTCCTCGTCGGTGGAGCGGCCGACCACCGACAGCCCGCCCCGGCCCAGCGCCAGCCCCGCGGGGTACGAGGGCTCCAGACCGGGCGCGGCCGGCTCGTCCGGGCCGCCCGCGAAGGGCTGCCGCATCCAGACCCCGAACTCGTCCCCGTCGGTGTCCGCGAACCACCACACCCACGCGCCGTCCGGCGTCAGCGTCCCGTCCGACGTGCCGTTCGGCCGGTCGGTGACCTGCCGCTGCGCCCCGGTCGTCCGGTCCCACGCGTACAGCTCGTAGGTACCCGTCGCATTCGACACGAACAGGCTGCGGTGGGGGGCGTCCTCCGCCCACTCCGGCAGTCCGACGCGTGGCGCCCGGAAGCGCTTCTCCCAATCCGGCATACCAGCCATGACGTCGCTCATGCCACCATCAAACCCGATCGCGCCCCGCAGCGGACCGTGGCCGTCGTCACCCGCTGCGATCACGCCCCGGAACGACGATCAGCGCCGTCCCCCGCCCCAGGTCCACCCGCGACCGCGGGGGCGCCCCGTCGCCCTCCTCGTCGCGCAGCATCAGCGTCGCCCGGCGCTCGTCCAACTCGCTGCGCTTGCCCGGCGAGAAGCTCGCGTGCAGCTGCTCGAAACCGGTCGCGGAGACCTGCCCGCTCCGTCCGCCCCACCGGCCCGCCCGCAGCACCTGGTCGACGAAGGCCACCCCGATCAGCAGGATCACCAGGCCCGGCAGCGTCATGAAGACCACGAACCCGACACCCATGGCCCAACCTTCGCATGGCGGCGGCGCACCGGCGGCGGTCCGGCCGGCACCGGGCTACCCTCGCGCCATGGCCGACACCGAACAGCCCCTCGTCCCGCCGGACTTCGTCGTCCCGGACCCGCCCGCCACCGACCGCTTCCGCCTGGAACCCCTCGGCCCGCGGCACAACGCCGCCGACCACGCCGCCTGGACCTCCGGCATCGACCACATCCGCGCCACCCCCGGCTTCGAGGGCCGCTCCTGGCCGCCGCCGGACGGGATGAGCCTCGAAGCCAACCTGGAGGACCTGCGCAAGCACGCGGAGGACTTCGAGCGGCGCACCGGCTTCACCTACACCGTCCTGTCCGTCCCCGGCGGCGACGTCATCGGCTGCGTGTACGTCTACGGCTCCCGCAGCGAGCCCGGCGTCATCGACGTCCGCTCCTGGGTCAGCGCCCCCCACGCCGCCCTGGACGCCCCGCTCCACCGCGTCGTCAGCGACTGGCTGGCCGGCGCCTGGCCCTTCGAACGCATCGCCTACGCGCCCCGCTGAACCCCTGACCGGGCACGTGGGGAAGTTCACGCGTTCGGCCCACTCGGGCCGCCACCACGTACGACGTGTGATGGGGTGGTGACGCAGCGGAGCCGTGGGGGGTGCGTCCGAGCGCTCCGCGACACGACCGGACCCTGATTCCCCGGGGCGGCCCGGGCGCCGCGTCCGGCGGTCCCCCCGTCACACGGGCGTACGAGGAAGGCGTGGCGATGATCGCTGTACGGGACACCGACGGCATACCCCGGCGCCGGCTGCGTGGCGCACTCGCGGTGCTGAGCACCTGCGGGCTCCTGCTGACCGCTGCCTGCGCCACCGCCGTCCCGCTGCGGCTGTCCCCCGACGCCGTCCGGGCGGCCGCGGACCCCGCCGCGGGCGTACCCCCGGAGCTGCGGCGCTACTACGAGCAGCACCTCGACTGGGAAGCCTGCCAGGACGTGCCCGGCTTCCAGTGCGCGACCGTGACGGTGCCCCTGGACTACGCCCACCCGGAAGCGGGCGACATCACCCTGACCGCCGCCCGTGTGCGGGCCACCGGCGACGCCGGCGCCCGCGTCGGCTCGCTCCAGGTCAACCCCGGCGGTCCCGGCGAGTCCGCCGTCGACTACCTGGTCGCCGCCGCCGGCACCTTCTCCCCGGCCACGCGCTCCGCGTACGACCTGGTCGCCGTCGACCCGCGCGGCGTGCGGTACAGCACCCCCGTGGAGTGCGCCACCGACACCCCGGCCACCCCCATGGGCTTCGGCCTGCGGCTGTCCGGCGACGCGGCCGAGATCACCGACTCCTACGAGGCGTTCGAGGAACTCGCCGACGCCTGCGAGGAGCACGCCGGGGAACTGCTGCCCCACCTCGGCACCCCGGACGCGGCACGCGACATGGACGTCGTGCGCGCCCTCCTCGGCGACGAGCGCCTGCACTACCTCGGCTACTCCTACGGCACCTACCTCGGCGCGACCTACGCCGAGCTGTTCCCCTCGCGGGTCGGCCGCATGGTCCTCGACGGCGCCGTCGACCCCGCGATCGACGGCTACCGCGAGAACCTGGACAGCACCGTCGGGTACCAGCTGGCCTGGGACTCCTTCGCCGCCGACTGCGCCGCACGCCCCGACTGCCCGGTCGGCCACTCCGTCGCGGAGGCCGGCCGCGTCCTCGACGGCCTGCGGGACAAGCTGGACGCCGGCCCGCTGCGCCAGGGCAAGGACATCACCGTCACCGGCGAGGACCTCCTCACCGCGGTCATCACGGCCCTGCGCGAGGCCTCCTGGGAGGAACTGCGCACCATGCTGCGCCAGATCCTGGCCGGCGACACCACCGAACTGCAGCAGTTCGGCGGCACGGACGAGGGCGACTCCGGCAACGCCGCGGACGCCCTCCTCGCCGTCGACTGCCTCAGCTCCACCCTCGGCGCCCGCTTCTCCGAGGCCCAGGCCCAGGCCGCACTGCCCGCCTTCCTGCACGCCTCGCCCCAATTCGGCACCTCACTGGCCACGTTCCTGGTGCTGTGCACCCACTGGCCCGTCCCGGCGACCCAGACCCCGCACGCCATTGCCGCCCCCGGCGCCGCCCCCATCCTCGTCGTCGGCACCACCCGCGAC
>NZ_JARAVK010000277.1:0-11079 GCF_033792765.1 Streptomyces sp. PA03-6a
GTCGGAGACCATGCGGACGTGCCCGTTCAGCACCGTGGACCGGCACCAAAGGGCGCGCTGACCGGCCGGTCCACGGTGCTGAACGGGCACGTCCGCATGGTCTCCGACGCCGGGGCGCTCATCGAGGACCTGCACCGGCGCACCGCCTTCGCCCGCACACCGCTCTTCCTGGGCACGGTGGTGCTGCTGGTGTGCGCGATGATGATCCATTTGGCCGCGGAGTTCGGCACACTGGTGCGCGACATGAACCAACTGGCCCACTATCCACCGCTGTTGATGGCCGTGGGCGTCGGACTCTGGGTCAGCATGGCCCTGCACGAGCTGGCGCACGGTCTGGTGGGCCGCGCCTTCGGAGGCACCGTCACGGAGATCGGGCTGCGCTGGCGGCTGCCGGTGACGTACATGTACTGCCTGGTGCAGGACGTACCGTTCTTCGCCCGGCGCCGCCACCAGGTGGCGACCGCCGCCGCCGGACCCGCCATGAACCTCGCCCTGCTCCTGCCGCTCTGGCCGCTGTGGACGTGGGCACCGCCCGGGGCCCTGCACTCCGCGCTCGGCGGGGCGCTGCTGGTGGGCCTGGTCTTCGCGCTCGCCAACCTCGTGCCGCTGTCCCCGCTGGACGGCTACAAGCTGCTCGGGTACGGCCTGGGCGTGGAGCAACTCGCCGCGGGCAGCCGCACCTACCTGGGTGCCGCCGTCGCGGGCCGGTTCGGCCGCGGCCCGGGCACCGGCGCCTACCCGCCGCGGGCGCGTGCCGTCTACACCGCGTACGGCCTGCTGGCCGGGGCCCTGACGACGGGGGCCGCCGCGCTGCTCCTGCTGTGGGCCTCCAGGACGCTGGCCGACCGCTACGGCGCCGTGGCCGGCTCGGCCCCGGTGCTCCTCCTCCTGGCCGCCGTCGTGCTGTGGCGGCTGGGCCTGGCCGCGCGCGCCAGGCGGCTGAAGCACACACCGCCGGACGGGGACCAGGCCGCGCGGGAGTCCGCGCGGCCACCCGGGACCGCGCCCGCCGTGACCGCGGATCCGCCGTGCGTCCCGGCCGGCGACGACCATCACCCAGCAAGGGAACCAAGGGAACAAGTGATGACGCCAGTGGAACCGGCCGCCGAGGCCGTGGTGATCGACGACGTGCGCAAGCGCTACGGCGACGTACAGGCCGTGGACGGGGTGTCGCTCACCGTGCGCCGCGGGGAGTTCTTCGGCATCCTCGGGCCGAACGGCGCCGGGAAGACCACGCTCATCGAGATGGTCGAGGGCCTGCGCCGCGCCGACAGCGGGAGCGTGTCGGTGCTCGGCTCGTCCCCTTGGCCGCGCAACACCGGCCTGCTGCGGCGGCTCGGCGTCCAGACCCAGGCCTCCGCGTTCTTCACCCGGCTGTCCGCACTGGAGCACCTGCGCACCGTCGCCACCCTCTACGGCCTGGGCCCCGAGGCCGCCGACCGCGCGCTGAAGGAGGTGGGCCTGGCCGAGCAGGGCGCCGCCCGCGTCGACGACCTGTCCGGTGGACAGCGCCAGCGCCTGGCCATCGCCACCGCCCTCGTCCACGAGCCCGAGCTGATCATGCTGGACGAGCCCACGGCCGCCCTCGACCCGGAGGCCCGGCGCTCGCTGTGGAGCCTGCTGCGGGGCCTGAAGGGCGAGGGGCGCACCATCGTCCACACCACGCACCACCTGGACGAGGCCGAGGCCCTGTGCGACCGGGTGGCGATCATGGCCCATGGCAGGGTCATCGCCCTGGACACGCCCGCCAACCTCGTCCGTTCGCTCAAGGCGCCGACCCGCGTCCTGGTGCCCGCCGACCGCCTCTCCGTCGAACGCGCCCTGGCCATCGAGGGCGTGGAACGCGCCGAGGTGGAGAACGGCGAGGTCGTCATGGAGACCCACGTCGCCGGCCAGGTGATCGTCGCGGTGAACGAGATCGCCGGGCCCGACGCGGTGCAGACCCGCACCGCCACGCTGGAGGACGCCTACCTCGCCCTGACCGGATCGGAGCACTGACGTGAGCGCGTACGCCGCACTGACCCGGGCCAACTACCGCGCCGCGGTCAGGGACCGGACCACCGTCTTCTTCACCTTCGCCTTCCCCCTGCTCTTCCTGATCGTCTTCGGCCTGATCTTCAAGGGGCAGACCGTCCAGGACGACGGCCCCCCGTACATCGACTACATCGCCCCCGGCGTGCTGTCGTGGGGCGTCGGCAACGCGGCGATGTTCGGCGTGGCCTTCACGCTGATGCACTGGCGCCGCGACGACATCCTGCGGCTGATCTGGCGAACGCCCGCCTCCCTGTCCTCGGTGCTGGCGTCCCGTTACGCCGTGGCCGTCGGCGTGGGGCTGGCGCAGGCGGCGCTGTTCATCGGCGTGGCGCTGCTGCCGATGTTCGGGCTCCACCTGGCGTCGGGCTGGCCGCTGGTGATCCCGGTGCTGGTGCTCGGCATCACCGCGTTCATGGCGCTGGGGCTGGTCGTCGGCAGTCTCGCCGACACGCCCGAGGCCGTGGCGGCGATCGCCAACTGCATCATGGTGCCAATGGCGTTCCTGTCGGGTTCGTTCTTCCCGGCCGACCTGATGCCGGGCTGGGTGCGCGACCTGTCGCTCGCCCTGCCGCTGCGCTACTTCAACGACGGCGTCCTCGGCGTGCTCTCCGACACCCACCACGGCAGCGCCTCCGACTACGCCCTCGCGTGCGGCGGACTCATCGGATTCGCGGCGCTGTTCGCGCTGATCGCCGCCAGGACCTTCCGTTGGAGCAGCCGCGGATGACCGCCGACCTCGCCCCCACGACGGCGCCGCCCGCGGCGCTGATGGACACCGCGGCCCGCGCGCTGCGCGCGGCCCTCGCCGGACGCCACTCCGCGGCGCCGCCGCTCGTGGTGCCGCTCGGCACCGCCGACACCCTCGCCCCCGGGCGCGATCCGCACCACGCCGAGCGCCCGGCCGCCACGATCCACCTCACCTGGGACGCCGTACTCATCGGCCCCTGGCGCGGCACCGACCCCGCGGAGCGGGCGTGCGGCCAGTGCCTGGCCATGCGCTGGCAGCGGCTGCGCACCCGTTCGGAGCGCGAGGCCTGGGAGACCGGCACGGCCACGCGGGCGGCGGGCGACTGGCCCGCCCTGCCGGGCTACGTGGTGGACGCCGTCTCCTCCCTGTACGAGCGCGCCCTGACCGCCGGCCCGTCCGGGCCGCTGCCCCGCGTCACCCGGCTGGACCTGGCGACCCTCCAGGTCACCTCGGTGCCCCTGCTGGGCGAGCCGCTGTGCCCGCACTGCGTCCCCGAGGACGGGACCACGGCGGTGCAGCCGGTGACGGCACCGGTGCCCCGGCCCAAGCCGTCCCCGGAGGCGTACCGGCTGCGCTCCCCGCGCTCGTACGCGCTGCCGGCCGACGCGCTGGCGAACCCGGTGTGCGGTGTCCTCGGCGCCACCACCTGGACCGACGTCAAGTCGCCGACGACCGCGCCGGTCGCCGGGAGCGTCTTCATGCGCGGCTACGCCGGCCTGACCGACGTCACGTGGAGCGGCCAGGCCAACTCCTTCCGGGCCAGCCGCGACCTGGCGTTCCTGGAGGGCCTGGAGCGTTACGCGGGCACCCACCGGCGGCGCCGCGGGCCACTGCTGACCGAGGCGTACGACGTGCTCGGCGACCGGGCGCTCGACCCGCGCGAATGCGGCCTGTACGCGCCGGAGACCTACCGCGACGACCCGATGCTGAGCCCCTTCGCGCCGGACCGCCCCATCCCGTGGGTGCGGGGCTGGTCGCTGCGCGACGAGCGGCCGGTCCTCGTCCCGGCCCGGCTCGTCCACTACAGCGCGGGGCTGGCGGCGGACAACTTCGTCTTCGAGTGCTCCAACGGCTGCGCGATCGGCAGCTGCCTGGAGGAGGCGGTCCTGTTCGGGCTGCTGGAGCTCATCGAGCGCGACTCCTTCCTGCTCGGCTGGTACGGCAACGCCCGGCCGACGGAGATCGACCTGGGCTCCTGCACCCGCGGGGCCACCCGCGCCATGGTCGACCGGGCCGCCCTGCAGGGCTACGACGTACACGTCTTCGACAGCCGCGTGGACCTGCCGGTGCCGGTCGCCACCGGGCTCGCGGTGCGCCGCGACGGCGGGCCCGGCACGCTGGCCTTCGCCGCCGGGGCCGCCTTCGACCCGGAGACCGCCGTGGAGTCGGCGGTGGCGGAGATCCTCACCTACATCCCCCACCTGCCGGGGCAGGTCCGCGAACGCCCGGAGGAACTGGCCGCCATGGCCCGGGACTTCGACCTCGTCCGGCGCCTGCCCGACCACGCCGCGCTCTTCGGGCTGCCCGAGATGGCGGAGCACGCCGCGTCATATCTGCGGCCGGCCGCCGTACGCCCGCTGGGCGAGTTGTACGCGGACTGGGAGCGGCGCCTGCCGCGCACCGGTGACCTCCTCGACGACCTCATGCTGTGCCGGGACGCCCTCACCGGGGCGGGCTTCGACGTGATCGTCGTCGACCAGACGACGCCGGAGCAGGAACGGATGGGGCTGCGCACCGTCTCCACCCTGGTCCCGGGCCTGCTGCCGATCGACTTCGGCTGGACACGTCAGCGCGCCCTGCACATGCCCAGGCTGCGCACGGCGTTCCGCCGGGCCGGGCTGCGGCGGACGGACCTCGGCGAGGACGAACTGCGGCGCGTCCCGCACCCGTTCCCCTGAGCCTGCCCCGCCCGGACGGAGCACGGCAAAGCCCTCTGCGCGGCGGCGCGAGCCGCGGCGCAGAGGGCGATGACCCGGATCCGGAGGATCAGGCGGTGCAGCTGGTGGTGCTGGTGGTGCTGGAGCAGGTGCTGGTGCTCGAGCAGCTGGTGGACGAGCCCAGCATGACCTCGCTCGCGTCCGAGTAGTCGGTGATCTCGAAGGTCTCGGACTCCAGCTCGAGGATCTCCTGGGCGAGCGACTCCAGCGAGTTCTGCGGCATCGTGTCTCCTCCTGAGGGAACGGGCCGGTCGGCCCATGGGTGAACGCGACGACAAGGGCGCGGCTCGGGGCGCCGGTTGCGGACAACCGCACACCCTTGCGCCGTACCCGGGTTCCTTTCTAACGGGGTCCGCTGGCAGATCCGTGCGCGTCCCGCTGTCACCCCGCTGTCAGCCCTCCGGCGGCCATGCCGCCCTGACACCCCTCGACGGGAGCCAGTTTTGAGTCCCTCCGCGAACGGCCCGTACCGCCAAGTCCTCGACGGCCTGCCCCGCGTCCTGCGGCCCACCGTGGCCGACTACCTCGACCTGCACCGGCATCCCGAACTGTCCGGTGCGGAGGAGCGCACCGCGGCGCGGCACGCGGAGCGCCTGCATGACGCCGGGCTCGAGGTCACCACCGGCGTCGGCGGGCACGGCGTGGTCGGCGTGCTCCGCAACGGCCCCGGCCCGGTGGTGATGCTGCGCGCCGAACTGGACGCGCTGCCGGTCCGGGAGGCCACCGGTCTGCCGTACGCCAGCGAGGCCGTCGCCCTCGACGGCGAGGGCCGCCCGGTGCCCGTGATGCACGCGTGCGGCCACGACCTGCACCTGGCGTGCCTCGGCGGTACGGCGGCGCTGCTCGCCGGCGCCACAGGTCACTGGTCGGGCACCCTGGTGACGGTCGGCCAGCCCGCGGAGGAGACCCTCGACGGGGCCCGCGCCATGCTGGAGGACGGCCTGTACACCCGCTTCCCGGTCCCCGACGTCGTCCTGGCCCAGCACACCGCGCCGCTGCCGGCCGGGATGGTCGCCCACGCGCACGGACCGGTGCTGGCGGGCAGCCGGCTCCTCGAGGTCGTCGTGCACGGCTCGGGCGGCCACGCGGCCAGCCCGCACCTGGCGGTGGACCCCGTGGTCGCCGCGGCCGCGATCGTGCTGAGGCTGCAGACCGTGGTGTCGCGGGAGACCAGTCCGGCCGAGCAGGTGGTGCTGACGGTGGGCTCGCTCCACGCCGGCACCCGGGGCAACGTGGTGCCCGCCTCGGCGACGCTGGAGGTCTCGGTGCGCGCCTTCGGCGACGAGGCGCTGGAGCGTGTGACCGCGGCCGTGCACCGCATCGTCGCCGCCGAGTGCGCGGCTTCCGGCTGCCCGCGCGAACCCTCCGTCCGGGTCCTGGCGCAGTCGCAGCCCACGCTTGCCGACCCCGGCACCGCAGCCGCCGTACGGCGCGCTCACGAGCGGACCCTCGGGGCCGCACGCGTCGCCGTCTGGCCCGCGTCCACGGCCACCGAGGACTTCCCGCTGTACGGCCCGGCCGGCGCCGGTCTGCACGGCGCGACCGAGGTGCGCACCGCCTACTGGATGCTCGGGTGCGTCGGCCCGGAACAGTGGGCGCGGACCCCGGGTACGGGCGCCGCGGCCAAGATGGGGGCCCTGCCGCCGAACCACTCCCCCGGGTTCCGTCCCGATCCCCGGCTCGCCGTCCCCGCGGGCGTGACCGCGCTGACGGCGGCCGCGCTGGTGCAGCTGGCGGAGCCGGCGCGGTGAGGACGCGGTGACGGCGCGGTGACGGCGCAACCAGCCGCCACCGGCGCGGAATTCGCCGCTCCACCCCCCGGAGCCGCACCGGCGCAGCCGTGACCGATTGGGTGCTCTCCGCAACGATCTCGTCAAAGGATCTTGACTTGCGGGCACGCGGGGCCCTCAATAGGACGGCGCCCGCCCGTCTTCGGGGAGGCAGAGCCGTCGATCCGGGGAATGAGGAGGGTGCGGTGTCGATGAGGGGTGGAGGTACGGATTGAAGACGCAGAGGAAGGTACGCAGAACGGGAGTGCTCGACGTCGGGTGCCACAGCGCCCTGCTCACGATCGTGGAGCGACGGGCCGACTCGCCGCTGGAACCGGTACTGGCACGCAAGGTGCGGCTGCGGCTGCACGAGACGCTCGACGCGGCGGGACGGCTCGACAGGTCGGGGGTGCGCAGCGTCCAGCACGCGGTGGCGCGGACCCTGGCGGCCGACAGCGGGCATTCGCTGCCCTCGGTGTACGCCTTCGCCACCTCCGTCATCCGGGACGCGCCGAACCGCGACGAGGTCATCGCGCAGGTCGCGCGGACCACGGGCATGCGGCTGCGGGTGCTGTCGGGCGAGGAGGAGGCCCGGCTGGCCTACGTGGCCGCCCGCGAGTGGGCGGGCCGGGACGGAGGGCCGCTGCTGGTGCTGGACATCGGGGGCGGCACGCTGGAGATCGCGGCCGGCACCGGGGAGCAGCCGCACGCGGTCCACTCGCTTCCCCTGGGAGCCCGCGCCGTCAACCGCCGCTGGGACCTGGTGGACGCCGTCACCTCCAAGCGGCGGCTGCACGAGGTCCGCGACCGTCTACGCGCGTCGGTCGGCGAGCTGGGCGACGCCCTGCCGCGGGCGCCGCGGGACGGACGGGTGCTGGCCTCCTCCAAGACGTTCACGCAGCTGGCGCGGCTCGCAGCCGCCCGCGGCACGTCCGACGAGGGTGCGGACCGGCTGACGCTGAAGCAGGTGCGGGAGATCGTGCCCGTCCTGGCCGCGAAGGGCCCGGCGGGACGCGCCAAGCTCCCGGGCATCTCACGGCACCGCGCGGGCCAGTCGCTGGCGGGGGCGCTGGTGGCCGAGACCCTGATGGAGATGTGCGGGGTGGACAGCGTGGAGATCTGCCCCTGGTCCACGCGCGAGGGGCTGCTCCTGGAGCGCCTGGAGTCAGTGGCCCCGGCCGTTCACCGCCGCGCCGGCTGAACCGCCGGCGGGCACGGCCGCGCCGTCACCCGCCGCGCCCCAGTCCAGGCGCAGTACCGCCAGGTCGTCCGTGTGGCGTTCCCCGTCCAGGTCACGGACCTGCCCGATCAGCGCGTCGAGGTGCGCGTCGGGCGCGGTCACGGAGGTCCGGGCCAGCAGGCGCAGCAGCCCCTGCGCGCCGAGCCGCTCACCGCCGGGGCCGGCATGGCCTTCGATGAGGCCGTCGGTGTAGAGCGTCAGGGTGCCCCGCTCCGGCAGGTCCAAGGCCGTGGCGGGCCACTGGTCCAGGCCCGGTGCGATGCCGAGGGCGACGCCGTGGGCCGCCTGGACCGGTCGCGTGACGCCGCCGGTGGTCAGCAGGGGCTCATGATGCCCGGCCAGGTGCACCGTGGCCCGGGGCGCGGCGAAGTCCAGGGTGAGCAGGGTGCACGTGGTGAACAGGTCGGGGTGCGAACGTTCCGCGACCAGCATCCGCTCCAGCAGGCGCAGGAGTTCCGGGCCACGGTGGCCGCCCAGGGTCAGCGCGCGCCAGGCGATGCGCAGGCAGACGCCGAGTGCCGCGGCGTCGGGGCCGTGGCCGCTGACGTCGCCGATCACGGCGTGGACGCGCCCGTCGTCGGTCTGCACCACGTCGAGGAAGTCGCCGCCCAGCAGGGCGCTCTCCCGCCCGGGGAGGTAGCGGCTGGTGGCGGTGACGGCGGGGGTGGCCAGCAGGGGCTGCGGCAGCAGGCCCCGTTCGAGGCGGGCGTTCTCCTGCGCGCGCAGCCTTCCGGCCTGCAGGTCGGCGCCGGCCCGTTCGGCCTGCTTGCGCTGGACGGCGTAGCGCACGGCGCGCTGCAGGAGTTCCGGTTCGACCTTGCCCTTGACGAGGTAGTCCTGGGCGCCGGTCGCCAGGGCCTCGGAACCGGCCTGCCCCTCGGCCAGGCCCGTCAGCACGATGACGGCGGTGTTCGGGTCGGCGCTCTGGATCTCGGCGACGGCACCGGGGCCCGCGGCGTCGGGCAGGTGCAGGTCGAGCAGGACGCAGTCGGCGGCCCGCGCGGACAGCTCGAAGCAGGCGTCCGCCAGGGTCTTGTGCCAGACGAGCGTGTACCGGAGCGAGGTGTCGGCGAGCATCTCGGTCACCAGCAGGGCGTCGCCGGCGTCGTCCTCGACGAGCAGGATCCGGTGGTGCGCGACAGGGGTGAGCGGCGTGGGGGGTGTCGTCACGGTCGGGGCTCCCCCGTACCTCCGGCGTCGTCCGCGGCGTCCTCTGCGGCGGCGGACGCGGTTCCGGACTCCTGCCCGGGGTCGGGCCGCTGTGCGGGGAGGGTGAAGGCGATGCGGGTACCTGGGCCGTACTCCGGGTCGATGCCGATGGTGCCGCCGTGGAACTCGACGATCTTCTTGCACATGGCCAGCCCGATCCCGTTGCCGGGATAGGCGTCCTTGGTGTGCAGCCGTTGGAAGATCACGAAGACCTTCTCGGCGAACTCGGGGTCGATGCCGATGCCGTTGTCGGTGACGGAGAACCGCCACAGGTCGCCGTCGCGCCGGGCCTCGACGTGGATCCTCGGTGCCCGGTCGGGGTGGCGGAACTTCACCGCGTTGGAGATGAGGTTCTGCCAGAGCATGCCCAGTTGCGTGGTGTCGCCGACGACGGTGGGCAGCGGGTCGCGGGTGATCTCGGCGCCGGACTCCTCCAGGGCGACGCTCAGCGCCTCCTCCGTCGCGCCGGCGATCCGATCGAGGTCCACGGTGCCCTGCTGGTTGTGGACCCGGCCCACCCGGGAGAACGCCAGCAGGTCGTTGATGAGGGTCTGCATGCGGTTCGCGCCGTCGACGGCGAACGCGATGTACTGGTCGGCCCGCTCGTCCAGCTGGTCCCCGTAGCGGCGCTGCAGGAGCTGGGTGAAGCTCGACACCTTCCGCAGCGGCTCCTGCAGGTCGTGCGAGGCGACGTAGGCGAACTGCTCCAGCTCGGCGTTGGAGCGCTTGAGGTCGGCGGACTGCTCGTCGAGGAGTTCCCGGGCCCGCTCGGCGAAGGAGAGCTCCTCCGCGAGCCGGCGCCGCATGCCCTCCACGTCCCCGCCGAGCCGGCGCAGGTCGGCCGGGCCGTTCACGGTGATGGGGTGGTCGAAGCGGCCCCGCGTCACGTGCCGGACCTCGGTGCCCAGCAGCTCCAGGGGCCGGGTGATGCCGCGGCGCAGGCCCTCGAAGACGAGCACGGCCAGCAGCACGATGACGGCGGCGATGGCGGTGAGCACCACGTTGCGCAGCCGCACGGCGGCGTCGAGCTGGGTGCCGGCGGTGATGCGGGCCTGCCGCAGGTGCTCCTGCTGGGAGCCGAGGGCGTTGCGGACCCGGTCGAAGGCGGCCCTGCCCTCGTCGGCCCGCTCGGTGGCGAGCGGTACCGGCTCCCCCGGCGTGGCCGGCGCGGAGGCGACGGGGCGCGCGATCAGCCCCTGCCAGGCGGTGGCCGCGTCCACGACGGCGTCGAGGTCGGCGCGGGCCCGCGCGTCACCCTGGACGAGGGGACGCAGCCGGTCGAGGGCGGTCCGCTCGTCCGCCAGCCCCTGGGTGTACGGGTCGAGGAACTCCCGCTGCCCGCTGAGCCCGTAGCCGCGGACACCGGTCTCCTGGTTCACCAGCGCCGCTTCCAGCCGGACGGAGTTGACCAGGGCCGGGGAGCGCACGTCGACCAGCTGGTCGGTCAGGGCCGAGCTGCGGTCCAGCGCCCAGATGCCGAGCGCGCCGAGCGCGGCGAGCACCGCGAGGGCGAGGCTCACCCCCACCCGGAGCCACTGCCGGGTGGTCCACGCCGACAGCCGGCCCGGGCCCCGGGCGTCATCGGGCACGCGCGCCGTCTCCGGCCTCGCGGCCGCCTGCACGATCGTCTCGCCCGTTGCCACGCTGTGCGCCCTCCGCTTCGCTCGCCGCCGCCGGATACCCGAGGGCGGAACCACTGTATCGGCCACCCGACAACACTTGTTGTCGTGCGATGGTGCAGGTCCTAAGGTGGGGGCCATGCCTGGCACCCACTTCTCTCCGCGCCTGCCGGAGGAGGAGCTCGCCGCCCTGGCGATCGGCGCGGTCGACGACCTCGCCCGGCGCCTTGCCCGTCGTGCCTTCCGCCCGCTCACCGTCCCCGGGGCCACCGACGACGGTACCGAAGCGCGCGGAGACGCCCTGGCGTACCTGCACATGCTCAGCCTCCTCCAGCAGGCGGTCGAGCACCTGGAGAACCAGGCGGCCGAGCAGGCGGCCGCCGCAGGTGCCGGATACCCCCAGATCGGCCGCGCCTGCAACATCAGCCGCCAGGGCGCCCGCCGCCGCTGGCCCGGCCTGGTGACCAGCGACACCCCCCACCGTCCCCCGCGGCGCACCGACCGGACCCGGAGCCAATGATGA
>NZ_JARAVK010000278.1:0-10933 GCF_033792765.1 Streptomyces sp. PA03-6a
GGGGAGCGAGGGGTGCTTGAACAGACCCGCCGCCACGTCGATGCGGAAGCCGTCGACCCCCCGGTCCAGCCAGAAGCGCAGCACGTGCTCGAAGTGCTCCCCGACGCGCGGGTCACGCCAGTTGAGGTCGGGCTGCTCCGGGGTGAACAGGTGCAGGTACCACTGGCCCGGCCGGCCGTCCGGCTCGGTCACCCGGGACCAGGCGGGACCGCCGAACATCGCCCGCCAGTTGTTGGGCGGCAGTTCGCCGTGCTCGCCGCGTCCGTCGGCGAAGTGGAACAGCGACCGGGCGGGGCCGCCCGGCCCCTCCGCCAGTGCCTCGCGGAACCACGGGTGGGCGGCCGAGCAGTGGTTGGGGACGACGTCCACGACGGTGCGCAGACCCAGCCGGTGCGCGTCGGCCACGAGGCGGTCGAACTCGGCGAGGTCGCCGTAGAGCGGGTCGACGCCCGTGTAGTCGGCCACGTCGTAGCCGTGGTCGTGCTGCGGCGAGGGGTAGAAGGGGCTCAGCCAGATCCCGTCGACGCCCAGCTTGCGCAGGTAGGGCAGACCGGCCCGGACGCCGGCCAGGTCCCCGACACCGTCGCCGGTGCTGTCCAGGAAGCTGCGCACGTAGACCTGGTAGACCACCGCGTCGCGCCACCAGGGGCGTACGGCGGTGAGTGCCGGGGAGGGGGCGGCGGCGGTGGAGGAACCGTCCTCCAGAGGGGCTGTGAACACCCGTCACCATCCTGACTGCGGGCGCGCGGACGGTCACGACATTGCACGCCGCGCGGGGTGGCTCGTTATGCATGCATGTTAAGTAGCAGTGTCAGGAAGGTGTCAACGGAGCTGCCAATAGACGGCGCTTACTGGGGTGATTTGTGCGAGTAAGATCCGCAGTCCGGAGCCGAGAGGGCATCTGGAGGTTGTCGCAGCTACTTAACAAGTAGGTATGAGGTAGGTGGCGACAGCCACCGAAGGGCACCGCCGGATCAGCGGTCCCGCACGATCTCCCGCAGCTCGCGGTCCAGCCGTGCGACGGCCTGCTCCGGCGTGGTGTGCAGCGCCAGCGCGTCCCGGCTCACCGCCGCCACCGCCAGGCTCACCTGCTCGTAGCGGGCGCTCTTCGGGCGCGGCCTGGCCGCCCGTACGCTCTGCTCCAGCACCGGCAGGTACGGATACCTGCGCACCAGCCCGGGGTCCTGGTACAGATCGGCCCACACCGGCGGCAGCGAGCCCTCCGTCAGGACCTGGCGCTGCACGGACTCACCCGTCATGTACGCCATGAGGTCGGCGGCCGTCCGCGGATGCCGCGAGTGCGCGTTCACCGCGAGGTTGGACCCGCCCAGCACGCTGGCGCCCGGCCCGTCCGGTCCTGGCAGCGGCACCGCGCCGAAGCGCCCCGCGACCTTGGAGCCGGGCGCGGAGGCGAGGTCGTACACGTACGGCCAGTTGCGCAGGAAGAGCAGCCGGCCGTCCTCGAAGGCCTGCCGGGACTCCTCCTCCTTGAACCGCAGTGCCTCGCCCGGGATCCAGCCCTCGCGCACCCCGCGCACCAGGAAGCCCAGCCCCTCGCGGGCCGCGGCGGAGTCCACGGTGACCCGGCTGCCGTCGCCGCCGAGGATGCCGCCCCCGGCCGACTGCACCGCCTCCGTGACGTTGACGGTCAGGCCCTCGTACGGCAGGAACTGCCCGGCGTAGCCGCCGATCCCGTACTTCGGGGCGAGCGTGCGCGCTTGGCGCTCCAACTCCGCCCAGGTGCGCGGCGGATCCAGGTGCTCCCGGTCGAGGATGTCCTTGCGGTAGTAGAGCAGCCCGGCGTTGGTGACGTACGGGACCGCGTACAGCCGCTCGCGGAAGGTGGCGGTGTCCACCACCGAGGGCAGCAGCCGGTCCAGCGGCAGGCCATGCGGGTCGACCGGCGCGATCCATCCGGCGCCCGCGAACTCGGAGGTCCACGCCACGTCGATGTTGAGCACGTCGAAGCGGTCGCTGCCGGAGCGCAGGCTGTCGGCCATCTGCGCGCGCACCTCGTCGGCCGCCTCGGGCAGTTCGACGAGCGTCGCCTTCTCCAGGGGGTGGCCACGGTTCCAGCCGTCCAGCACGTGCTGGAGGTAGCCGGTCAGATCGCGTCCGGTCGCGAGGGTCACCGGGCCCCGGCCCGTCGTGCCGGGCGGTCCGTCGGCGGCGCGGGCGCCCTCGGAGGCGTATCCCGTCAGCAGCAGGGCAGCGGCGAGCAGGGTCCTGCCCGCGGCCCGCGCCCAGCGCATACGATCCTCCAGGTCCCGCTTCCGGCGACGGCGTCGTCGTCCGAAGGGACATGTATACCTGTTGGACATGCGCGATACTAGCCATTGCGGCAAGATGGCCTGCTCACCGATGATCGGGCTGGTCAGCGGCCCCTAACAAGCAGGTAGCCGGGGAGGAGGCAGGTCGAGCGTGCGCCTTCCGCTCTTGGCACTCCTCGCCCAGGGGCCCGCCCATGGTTACGAGCTCAAAACGGCACTTGAGAAGCTTTTCGGTGCGGCCTATCCTCAGCCGAACATCGGCCAGATCTACGTGACGCTGGCGCGCCTGGAGAAGTCGGGACTGATCCGGGGCGAGGACGTCACCCAGTCCGGCCGGCCCAACAAGCGGATCTACGAACTCACCGACGCCGGGCGGGAGGCGGTCTCCGCCTGGTTCGACGAGCCGTCCAGCGAGCCGCGGGTGCGCGACGAGTTCTTCATGAAGCTCGCCCTCGCCCCGGCCACGGGCCTGGCCGACCAGGTCTCCCTGATCAACAAGCAGCGCCGCCACTACCTCAACCTCATGCGGGCCATGTCCCGGCTCGCCGCGGGGGAGGACCGGGACAACACCATCGCGCAGCTGCTGATCGAGGGCGCGACGCTGCATCTGCAGGCGGACCTCGACTGGCTGGAGCGCTGCCAGGAGGAGCTGGAATGAGAAGGGCCGAGCCGCCCCCCGCGGCGCCGCACATGCTCCGGGTCGAGGGCCTGGTCAAGACGCACCGCGTGGACGGCGGCGAGGTCAGGGCCGTGCGCGGGGTCGACCTGGAGGTGCGGCCGGGCGAGTTCGTCGCCGTCACCGGCCCCTCCGGCGCCGGCAAGTCCACCCTGCTGCATCTGCTCGGCGGCCTCGAACGCCCCGACCGGGGGCGGATATGGCTGGACGGGCAGCGGGTCGACCAGCTCAGCGAGGCACGCTGGGCGGTACTGCGCCGGCGCGGCGTCGGCATCGTCTTCCAGTTCTTCAACCTCGTCTCCACTCTCACCGTCGCGGACAACATCGAACTGCCCGCCCTGCTCGCCGGCCGTTCGCCCCGCCAGGTGCGCGCCGCGCGCCAGGAGTTGCTGGCCGACCTCGGCCTGACGGGCAAGGAGGACAGCACCCCCGCCGACCTGTCCGGCGGTGAGCAGCAACGGGTCGCCCTCGCCCGGGCCCTGGTCAACCGCCCGGCCCTGCTGCTGGCGGACGAGCCCACCGGCAGCCTCGACAGCAAGGGCACCCGGGAGGTGCTGCGGCTGCTGACCCGCTGCCACGAACGCGGCCAGACCATCCTGCTCGTCACGCACGACGCCAAGGTGGCCAGTGCCGCGGACCGGGTGATCAGCCTCTTCGACGGCGAAGTGGTCGACGACATCACCCTCGACGCCCCGCCGTACGCCTCGCGTCCCTCCCGTGCCGCCGCCGACGTCGTGAAGCTGCAGGGCTGACCGCCGTGCGCGCCACCGCCCGCTGGGCCCTCGCCGATCTGCGCACCCACCGCGGGCAGGCCCTGTCCATCGTCCTGGCCACCGCGGGCATCACCGTGGCGCTGCTGCTCTCCGTCGCGCTGCTGGTGTACGCGGCCAACCCCTGGCAGCGGATGTTCACCGCCACCGAGGGCGCCCACGTCTGGCTGCGCACGGACGGCCGCGCCGACACCGGCGCCCTGTCGCGGATTGACGGGGTCACCGCGGTCTCCGGACCCTTCCGCACCCTCACCGTCACCGCGCAGCACGGCCGGGAGAAGGCCGCCCTCGACCTGCGGGCCGCGGGCACGAGCCCGCCGTCGGTGGGCCGGCCGCTCATGGACCGCGGGAGCTGGCTGGACGGCGACGACGGCGACGGCATCGTGCTGGAACGGTCGGTGGCGTCGGCGCTGTGGGCCGAGCCGGGCGACGAGATCAGCGTGACCCGCGACGGACGGCGAAGCACCGTCCGCGTGGTCGGCGTCGCCGGGACCGCCGAACCGCTCTACTCCCCGGGAGACAACCCCGGTGTCGCCTGGGCGTCGCCCACGCTGGTGAGCGGCCTCGCCACCGGCCCGGCGCGGGCGGGGCAGACCGTGGGGCTGCGGCTGAAGGACCCGGCGGACACCGCCTTCGTCATCCAGCGGGCCGTCTCCGCCGTCGGACCGGACCGCGTCACGAGCGTCGCCACCTGGCGGGAGGCCCGCGCCGACGCCGAGGGCGACAACCACCTCCTCGGGCTGCTGCTCGGCCTGTTCGGGCTGGCCGCGCTGCTGGCCGCCGCGATCGCGGTGACCGGGGGCATCGCCACCCGCGTCCTGGCGTACGTCCGCGACATCTCCGTCCTGAAGGCGGTCGGCTTCACCCCGGCCCAGGTGGTCCGGATGTTCCTCGTGCAGCACGCGGTGCTCGCCACCGCCGGTGTGGTGCTCGGATCGGTGGCCGCGGAGACGCTCGCGCCGGGCATCCCCGGGCCGATGGGGGACGCCATGGGGCTGTGGCAGGGACTGCCGCAGCACACCTGGGCGCTCCCCGGTACGGCCGCGGCGACCGTGCTGGTCATCGCCCTGGCCACGGTGCTCGCCGCCTGGCGGGCCGGCCGCGTGCCGCCGATCCCCGCCGCGCGGGGGGCCGTTCCGGGACGCCGCAGGATGTCCGGCGCGGCCCGGGCCGCGCTGCGCCTGGGGACCCCGCCCGCCCTGGTGCTCGGCTGCCGCGGCGTGCTGCACCGGCCCGCGCGCTCGGCGGCCGCCGTGGCCCGGCTCGCCCTGCCGGTCCTGATGATCACCGTGGCGCTGGGGACCTGGGCCACCCTCGACCGCTTCGAGCACCACCCCGAACTGCTCGGCCAGGCCGGCGCGCTCACCGCCCGCCCCAACGGCCTCACCGACGAGGCCGTCCGGCAGCTGCTCGCCGCACGACCGGAGATCGCCGCGGCGCACCCGGGCGTCGACCTCCCCGCGCTCGCCCCCGGCCAGTCGCAGTCGGTCACCCTGCGGGGGATCGGCACCACCGCCGACCCCTACCCCTTCGCCGTCGCGGAGGGCCGGCGCCCCGCCGGCCCCGACGAGGCACTCGCCGGACAGGGCCTGCTCGACGCGCTGCACATCGAGGTCGGCCAGTGGGTCCGGGTCACCGTCGGCGGCACCCCGCACATCCTCCACATCGTCGGCCGCAGCATCGAGACCGGGCACGGCGGACGGGTGATCTCCGCCCCGCTCGACGTGCTGCGGGCCCAGGACGCCTCCATCGGGCCCTCGTACTACAGCCTGGTGCTGCGTCCCGGCGCCGACCGCGCGGCGGTGCGCGGCGCCCTCACCGACGCGTCGCACGGCGCCCTGGAGGTGCGCGAGGTCACCGGCCCCGGCGCCGAACTCTCCCCGGTGCGCGGCGTGATCATCGGACTGGTCAGCGTGCTCGCGCTGATCGCCCTGGCCGAACTGTCCACGGCCGTCGGCAGCGGCATCCGCGATCACGCCCGCGACATGCGCGCCTACCGCGCCGTGGGCCTGACGCCCCAGCAGACCGTGGCGACCGTCGTGACCGGCGTCGGTCTGGTGGTCCTGGCCGCCGCCGCGGCGGGGGTCACCGCGGGGGTGTTCGCCTCCGACTGGCTGATCGACCTGCAGGCCGGCTCCAGCGGCGTCGGCGCGGGGATCGCCCAGTCCCCGCCGGGAGCGGTGCTGGCCCTGATCGTCGGCGTGTGCGTCGCGGCGGCGGTGGCACTCTCGCTGCTGCCCGCCTCCCGCGCGGCGGGGGACCGCAATCCGCGGATGCTGTTCAACGCCCAGTAAGGGGAAGACACCGGACGCCGTGCCCCGCCGAACGGGGCCGCCGGGCAAGATCCTTGGTAAGAATGAAGCGCGCCGGCCGGCCCGGCTGCGCGGTCCTTGACCGCTCTGTCGGCCGTCGTCGATGCTTGTGTTGCGGCACGTGCAGAATGTGCCGTAATGAGAAACGCCCGTCTCAGGGTTCCGTACCAGCCGAGGAGTGCCCCATGGCTCACCAGGTCCGTGCCGTCGTCGCCCGGGAGAAGGGTTCCCCCGTCAGCCTGGAAACGATCGTCGTGCCCGACCCGGGGCCCGGGGAGGCGCTGGTACGGATCCAGGCCTGCGGGGTCTGCCACACCGACCTGCACTACCGCGAGGGCGGGATCAACGACGACTTCCCGTTCCTGCTCGGCCACGAGGCGGCGGGCATCGTGGAGTCGGTCGGCGAGGGCGTCACCGACGTCGCCCCCGGCGACTTCGTCATCCTCAACTGGCGTGCGGTGTGCGGCCAGTGCCGTGCCTGTCTGCGCGGCCGCCCCTGGTACTGCTTCAACACCCACAACGCCAAGCAGAAGATGACCCTGCTGGACGGCACCGAGCTCTCCCCGGCCCTCGGCATCGGGGCCTTCGCCGAGAAGACCCTCGTCCACGCCGGGCAGTGCACCAAGGTCGACCCGGCCGTCTCACCGGCCGTCGCCGGGCTGCTGGGCTGCGGTGTCATGGCGGGCATCGGCGCGGCCATCAACACCGGCAACGTCGGCCGCGGCGACTCCGTCGCCGTCATCGGCTGCGGCGGCGTGGGCGACGCGGCGATCGCCGGCGCCCGGCTGGCCGGTGCCGCGAAGATCATCGCGGTGGACATCGACGCGCGGAAGCTGGAGACGGCGAAGAAGCTGGGCGCCACGCACACCGTCAACTCCAAGGAGACCGACCCCGTCGAGGCGGTCCGCGAGCTGACCGGCGGCTTCGGCGCCGACGTCGTCATCGAGGCGGTCGGCCGCCCCGAGACGTACAAGCAGGCCTTCTACGCCCGCGACCTGGCCGGCACCGTCGTCCTGGTCGGCGTGCCCACCCCCGAGATGAAGCTGGAACTCCCGCTGCTGGACGTCTTCGGCCGCGGCGGGGCCCTGAAGTCCTCCTGGTACGGCGACTGCCTGCCCTCCCGCGACTTCCCCATGCTCATCGACCTCCACCTGCAGGGCCGGCTGGACCTGGACACCTTCGTCACCGAGACCATCGCCCTGGACGAGGTGGAGAAGGCCTTCGAGCGGATGCACCACGGCGACGTGCTGCGCTCGGTGGTGGTCCTGTGATGGCCGCCCGCATCGACCACCTCGTCACCTCGGGCACCTTCTCGCTGGACGGCGGCACCTGGGACGTCGACAACAACGTCTGGATCGTCGGCGACGACACCGAGGCGATCGTCGTCGACGCCGCCCACGACGCCGACGCCATCGCCGCGGCGCTGGGCGGCCGCCGCCTGGTCGCGATCGTGAGCACCCACGCCCACAACGACCACGTCGACGCCGCGCCCGCGCTCGCCGCCCGGACCGGTGCGAAGATCCTCCTGCACGGCGACGACCTGCCGCTGTGGAAGCAGACCCACCCGGAGCGCTCCCCTGACGAGGAGCTGACGGATGGTCAGGTCATTGCGGTGGCCGGCACCGAGCTCACGGTGCTCCACACCCCGGGCCACGCGCCGGGCGCCGTCTGCCTCTACGCGCCGGCCCTCGGCACGGTCTTCACCGGTGACACCCTCTTCCAGGGCGGCCCGGGCGCCACGGGGCGGTCCTTCTCGGACTTCCCCACCATCATCGAGTCCATCCGCGAGCGGCTGCTGACCCTGCCGCCGGAGACGGTCGTCCGCACCGGCCACGGCGACAGCACCACCATCGGCGCCGAGGCCCCGCATCTGGACGAGTGGATCGCCCGCGGCCACTGAGCCCCCGTGACCGCCGCACCCGCGGGTGCGGCGGTCACCGCGGTCAGAGCGACCACACGTAGGCGTGGTCGCTCGCGGTCACCACCGCGAGCACGACCAGGTCGGCCGCCCCCAGTACGAGCCCCAGCACGGCCCGCCCGCGGCGGGCGGTGCCCTGGAACAGCGCCATAGAGCCCAGCACCAGGGCGGCGGGGCCGAGGACCACGCTGAAGACCAGCAGGCCCACCAGTCCGAGGACGAACGACGCCACCGCCGCGCCGTCCGCGTGGGCGCGGCGCGTGCTCACGGGTGTCCCGGGCATCCCTCATCCCTCCCTTCGGTGCGTGACGCGCCGGCGTGCCGCGTACAGCGCGAGCCACCCGACGATGACGGCGGCGACGGCGAGGGTCACATGCAGCGGCAGATGCGCGACCGGTCCGAGCAGCAGCCCGAACAGTGCCAGTGCGGCCACCAGGAACAGCATTCCGGTCCTTCCCTGTGCTCCGACGTTCCGGGGAATTCGGTGAACAGTTGTACACGGAGCTTCTGCCCACCACCGCCCCCGGAAAACGCGGACCGGCGCCCCGCGGGTGCCGGGACGCCGGTTCGGCCGGAAAGCGCGCCCGCCGCTCAGGCGGTCAGCACCCGCAGCGGCGCGCCGTCCCGGAAGGCGGCGATGTCCTCGACCGCCTGCCGGTAGAAGACCTCGTACGTCGCCTCCGTGACGTAGCCCAGGTGCGGGGTGAGCAGCGCGCCCGGCAGGCTCCGCAGGACGTCCCCGGCGGGCAGCGGCTCGGTGTCGTACACGTCCAGCGCCGCACCGGCGATCCGCCGCTCGCGCAGCGCGGCGACCAGCGCCGGGGTGTCGACGAGCGGACCGCGCGAGGTGTTGACCAGCAGCGCCGTGGGCTTCATCCAGCCCAGCTCCTCGGCGCCGACCAGGCCGGTACTGCGCGCGCTGAGCTTGTAGTGCACGGTGACGACGTCCGACTGCGAGAACAGCTCCCGCTTGGCGACCGCCCGCGCGCCGCACGCGGCGGCGTGCTCCGGGTCGAGGTTGGCGCTCCACGCCAGGACGCGCATCCCGAAGGCGGTGCCGATGGAGGCGACCCGCGCGCCCAGCCGGCCCAGCCCCACCACGCCCAGCGTCCGGCCGTGCAGGTCGCCGCCGATCGTGTGCTGCCATTCACCGCGCCGCATCCCGGCCGTCTCCTCGGGGAGGTGCCGGACCAGCGACAGGACGAGCCCCCAGGTCAGCTCGGCGGTGGCGTGCGCGACGCTCTCCGTGCCGCACACCGTCACCCCGTGCCGGCGGGCGGCGTCCAGGTCGACGGACGCGTTCGCCATCCCGGTGGTCACCAGCAGCCGCAGCGCCGGCAGCGCCGCGAAGCGCTCCTCGGTGAAGGGGGTGCGCTCACGCATGGCGACCACCACGTCGAAGCCGTCCAGCGCCCCGGCCAGTTCGGCCGTACCGGAGACGTGGTCGTGGAGGAAGACCACCTCGGCTCCCAGCGCGTCCCAGTCGGCGAACCGGTGCGCCGCCTTCTGATAGTCGTCCAGGACGGCGATGCGCATGGTGCGGTCTCCTCGGCTCGATCGGTCGAACGGGTGTCCCCCTGGTCTGTCCTAGTATCTGCTCGGAAAGCGGCCGGAACCCGACAGCCGCCGGAACCGGACGAGGGGTGGGCACGTGGAGACACCCGGCAGGCGGCGCCGGCTGCGCTGGTGGCCCCGCTCGCTGTACTGGCGCCTCGCGCTCGGCTTCCTGGCGATCACCACGGTCGGCGTCGCGGCCGCGGACGTCTACGCCGCGCAGGCCCTCGCCGACGGCCTGCGGAACCGGCTGGACCAGCAGCTGGCCTCCATACGCCAGGACCGGCTCGACGAACTGGAGACCAGCTCGGACCTCAAGCCCGCCGGGGCGACGGCCGTGGTGCTGCTCACCGACGCCATCGGCAGGGTCGTCCAGCGCGAGTCCGGCGCGATGGTGGAGCGGGCCGTCATCCGGCTGTCCAGCGCCGACCTGGACCGTATGGCGACCGCCGGCCGGGCGGGCGCGGTCGGCCCGGCCCCGATGCGGGCGGTCGTCGAGAAGCTGCCCGACGGCGGCTACCTGGTGATCGCGGAGTCCACCGCGGACGACGCGGCCACGGTGCACAACCTCGTGGTCATCGAGGCCGTCTCCGGTGTGCCGCTGGTCGCCGGAGTCGTGCTCGGCGCCCTGTACTTCAGCCGCCGCACCATCTCGCCGCTCAAGGAGATCACCGCCACCGCCCGCCGGTTCGCCGCCGAGGGCGCACTCTCGCAGCGGGTCGCCGCCCCGGTGTCGACGGCGGAGGTGGAGGCGCTGGCCGACGCCGTCAACGCGATGCTCGGCCGGGTCGACGAGGAGTTCAACCGCCGCCGCAAGGCCGAGGAGCAGCTGCGCGACTTTGTCGGCGCCGCCAGCCACGAGTTGCGCACCCCGCTCACCGCGATCGGCGGCTACGCGCAGCTGGTGCGCTTCGGTGCCCTCGACGACCCGGCCCGTCTGGACGACGCCATGCGCCGGGTGCAGAACGAGACCCGCAGGATGTCCGCCCTCGTGGACGAGCTGCTGCTGCTGGCCCGCCTCGACCAGGGCCGCCCCCTCGAGTGCCGCCCCGTGGACCTGGCCGAACTCTGCGCCGACGCGGTGGCCGACGCCCGCGTCGTCGACCCCGAGCGCCCGGTGACCCTGGTCGTGGAACCCGGGCCCCACATGGTGACCGGCGACCCTGACCGGCTCCGTCAGGTGGTCACCAACCTGCTGGCCAACGTGGTCGCGCACACCGCCCACGACGTCCCCGCCGAGGTGCGGGTCGGCCGCGAGGGCGACGAGCAGATCGTCGACGTCATCGACGGCGGGCCCGGGATACCCGAGGAACTGCGCGAGCGGATCTTCGAGCGGTTCTTCCGGGCCGGCGGCACCTACGACGCCGCCCGCCGTACCGAAAAAACCGCTCCGAAAACATCTGCTTAACACAATTCCTACGCCCAAAAAACAC
>NZ_JARAVK010000279.1:0-10844 GCF_033792765.1 Streptomyces sp. PA03-6a
GCGGCCTGGACGACCTGGTGAGCTCCGGCAAGATCCTGCACGACTTCCCCGCGTGGCGCGTCTCCCGCGCCGTCACCCTCGCCGAGCGGGGCCCCCAGGGCGGCCTTCTCACCGGCAATGACCGCGGCGGAGACGGCGGCGGGGACGAGGGCCGGCCAGTGGACGCCGTACTCGGTGGGCCTGGGCGAGAAGTGCTCCATGTGCAGCCCGGGCGCGGTGGACAGGCCCGTGCCGACGACGGCGCCGAACAGGGAGCGGCCGACCTTGTCCTTGTCGGGGTCCTTGACGGTGAGGGTGAGCCGGGCGCCGGTGGCGGTGGGCTCGGTGCGGACGTCGTACGTCTCGAAGCCGGACGGGCCGCCGGTCGCGTCGAGCAGGGACGCCTCGGCGAACCGGACCTTGGCCTCGATGTCGGGGCCGGTGAGCACGAAGGTGGCCGTGTTGCGGTAGCCGCCGTGGTGGTTGAGGCACACCTTGAGGGTGTCGGGGGCGGGTTCACCGCGGGCGCCGGAGACCAGGACCCGGTCGGGACCCTCCGGTTCCAGGGTCACGGTGTCGAAGCGGGTGACGACGTCGGGGTTGAGGTAGGCGGGGCGGTCGATCTCGTACAGCAGCTGGGCGGTGACCGTGTCGACGGTGACCGCTCCCCCGGTGCCCGCGTGCTTGGTGATGACGCTGGAGCCGTCGGGCCGCAGTTCGGCGATGGGGAAACCGGGGCGCACGGGCCGTTCGACCTCGGTGAAGAAGGAGTAGTTGCCGCCGGTGGCCTGGGCCCCGCACTCGATGATGTGCCCGGCGGTGACCGCGCCGGCGAGCCGGTCCCAGTCGTCGGTGGCCCAGTCGAAGGCCCAGGCGGCGGGACCGACCACCAGGGAGGCGTCGGTGACGCGGCCGCAGATGACGACGTCGGCCCCGGCGCGCAGCGCCTCGGTGATGCCCCAGGCACCGAGGTAGGCGTTGGCGGTGAGCGGACGCACGTCCGCGTCGGCGAGCGGGAGTCCGGTGGCCAGGTGGGCGAACGGGTGGCCCTCGCGCTGGAGTCCGGGCAGCCGGTCGAGCAGGTCGTCGCCCTCCAGGTGGGCGACGGAGGGGTTCAGCCCCGCCAGGGCGGCCAGTTCGCGGAGCTTTGCGGCGAGACCTGCGGGGTTGAGCCCGCCCGCGTTGACGACGATCTTGATGCCGCGGTCCAGGCAGGTGGCGAGGACGTCGCCCATCTGGGCGAGGAAGGACAGGGCGTAGCCGGCCTCGGGGTCGCGCTGCCGGGCCTTCCAGAGCAGCAGCATCGTCAGCTCGGCGAGGTAGTCGCCGGTGAGTACGTCGATCGGGCCGCCCTCGACCATCTCGCGGGCGGCCGACAGGCGGTCGCCGTAGAAGCCGGAGCAGTTGGCGATGCGCAGGGTCTCACGTCGCTGGGTCATGTCCCTCGCCGTCAGCGGTGTCGGTGTTCAGATGTGGGCGTTCAGATGTGGGCGTTCAGATGTGGGCGGTGCACGTGTGGGGCGGTCAGGCGGCCGTCGCGCGCAGCGACTCGACGTGGCGGCGGATCTCCTCCGGCGAGAGGTAGATGTCGGTGACCTCGAAGTCCTTCAGCGCGGCCGGCCTGCGGGCCTGGAAGCCGGTGCGGACGAAGTCGTCCCCGGCGACGGCGTTGAGGAACCAGCCCGCGGCGGCACGGAAGCGCGCGGGGAAGGTGCGCAGCGCACCGAGGTGGTAGCCGCGGGCGACGACCTGGGCGGGGAGGCCGCTGAGCGGGATGCCGAGCGGCTTGGAGACCGCCTCGACCCCGCCGAGGTCGACGACGAGCCCGAGGTCCTTGTGCCGGTAGGGCTGAAGGGGGCGGCCGCGCAGTGCCGCGACGACGTTCTCGGCGACGGCCTTGCCCTGCCGCATGGCGTGCTGGGCGGTGGGCGGGCAGACCGCGCCACCGCCCACGTCCAGGTCGGGGACGGCGGCCGAGTCACCGAGGGCGAAGACCCCGTCGGCGCCGGGGATGCACATCTCGGGGTCGGTGACGAGCCGGCCCTTGACGGTCTCGGTGCCCAGCGTGGTCACCAGGGGGCTGGAGACGACGCCGGCGGTCCAGATGAGGGTGCGGCAGGGCAGCTTGCGCCCGTCGGTGAAGGTCACGGTGTCGGGGGTGACCTCGGCGACGGACACGCCGAGCGAGACCTCGACCCCGCGCTCGCTGACGATCTGCAGCGCCTTCAGGCCGAGCTTCTCGCCGAGTTCGGGCATCAGGCGGGGCGCGATGTCGATCAGGTGCCACTTGATGAGGGCCGGATCGAGGCGCGGGTAGCGCTTGGCCGCCGCCGTGGTCAGCCGCTGCAGGACCGCGGCCGTCTCGGTGCCCGCGTAGCCGCCGCCGACGACGACGAACTGCAGCCGCGACTCGCGCTCGGCCTGGTCCGTGGTGGCGGACGCCAGGTCCAGCTGGGCGATGACGTGATCGCGGATGTACGCCGCCTCGGCCAGGGTCTTCATGCCGCGGCCGTACTCGGTGAGGCCGGGGATGTCGAAGGTGCGGGTCACGCTTCCTGGGGCCAGCACGAGGTAGTCGTACTCCCTGACGAGCTCCTCGTCGGTGATCTTCTTGATCACGACGGCCTTGGCGGCCGGGTCCACCCCGATCGCCCGCCCGGGTATGACCTCGCTGCGGTGCACCATGCGGCGCAGCGGGACGGCGACCGCCTGGGGGGTGAGCACACCGGCGGCGACGTGCGGGAGCAGGGGCAGGTAGAGCTGGTGGCTCCAGGGCGTGACCAGGGTGATCTCGGCCTCGTCCTGGGTCAGCCGCCGCTCCAGCCGGTGCACGCACTCCATGCCCGCGAAGCCGCCGCCGACGACCAGGATCCTGGGTCGCTTCATCACTCGCCTCCCGTAGGACCGTTCGGGGCCCGTTTCCCTACCCGCGGCGTGTGCGGATACGCCTCCGGCCACGCTCGCACACGCCTCGTCGCGGCGCGAACGGAGCGGCGGCGCCCGCGAGCGGCACGCTACCGGCCCCGGCGTGCGCGGATGAAGGGTTCCGGCGGACCGGCCCCGGGGTCCGGGCGCGGTCCGGCCCGCCGGTCACACGCCCGCGCGGGGCGTGAGGCGGCAGCGGGCCGGTCCGCGGGCCTGGAGGGTGATGCCGGCGCCGAGGGGGACGTCCTGGTCGACGGCGGTGAGTTCGTGGCCGCGCAGCAGCACGGCGAGGGCGAGCACGGCCTCCAGCAGGGAGAAGTGCCTGCCGATGCAGGCGCGGGGGCCGCCGCCGAAGGGGAGCCAGGCGTAGCGGTGGCGGGCGGCCTCCGCCTGCGGGGTGAAGCGGCCGGGGTCGAAGCGCCCGGGCTCCGGCCAGTGGCCGGGGTGGCGGTGGATCACCCAGGGGACGACGATGACGTCCGCGCCGGCCGGCACGAGGTGACCGCCGACGCGGGTGGCGGCGACCGAGCGGCGGCCGATGACGGGCGCGGCCGGGTACAGGCGCATCGCCTCCTTGAGGACCGCCGTGACGTAGGGCAGGGCGTCGAGGTCCGCGGCCGCCGGGACGCGTCCACCGAGGACGCGGTCGATCTCCTCCCGGGCCCGGGCCTGGTCCTCGGGGTGACGGGCGAGCAGGTGCAGGGCGAAGGCGAGCGAGGTGGCGGTCGTCTCGTGGCCGGCGAGGAGGAAGATCAGCACTTGGTCGCGGATCTCGGCGGGGTCGAGGGGACGTCCGTCCTCGTCCCGGGCCGAGGCGAGCAGGGAGAGCAGGTCCTGGCCGTCGCCTCCCTCCGCGCGGCGGCGCTCGATGATCGCGTCGCAGACCGCGTACAGCTCGGCGGTGGCGGCCGCCGCCCTCCGGTTGCCGGGGGTCGGCCAGTGGCGGGGCGTCCGCACCGGGGCGAAGCCGCGCCGCCGGACGTAGTCGTTGACGACCGGCATGCGGCGGCGGACGGTGTCGACGGCCGGCTCGATCGCGCCGCCGAACAGGACGCGGGCGATCGTGCGGAGGGTGAGGCCGTGCATCTCCTCCAGGACGTCGACGGTGCCGTCGGGCGCGTCGTGCCAGTCGGCGACGAGGGCGGCGGCCTCGGCGGTGACGGCGCTCGCGTAGCCGTCGACGCGGCGCGGGGTGAACAGCGGCTGCAGGAGCCTGCGCTGCCGCTGGTAGTCGGTGTCCTGGCTGGTGAGGAGCCCGTTGCCGAAGGACTGCCGGACCTCCTCGTAGAACGGGCTGTCCTTGCGGAAGCCGGCCGCTTCGGTCGCCAGCACCTGCTGGGCGCCCTCGGGTGAGAACACCGCGTGCACCTCGGCGCGCAGCCCCGGTGGGCCGGCGCTGAAGCGGACGAGGTCCCCGTGGTCGCGCCGTGCGCGCTCGTAGGTGTCGAGGGGCTCGCGCAGCAGGTCGAACATCGACCCGAGCAGCGGCACCCCCGCCGGGCCCGGCACCTTCGTGTGAGCGGTCGTCATGACCCCGATTCTGCGTGCGTACGAAGGCGCCGGGGCCCGGGCAGGGAAGCTTGGCCGGAACCCGCCCCGGGGCCGATCATGGGGGCGCGTACCCGGCCCACGGGCACCGCGACGGACGGGAGGCACCATGGAGGACGCTCCGCGCTCGGCGGACGAGCTGCTGGACATCGTGGACGAGCAGGACCGGGTGGTCGGCCGGGCGACGCGCGGCGAGGCCACCGCGCGCGGCCTGCGGCACCGCTGCGTCTTCGTCCTGGCCAGGGACGGCGAGGGGCGTGTGTTCGTGCACCGCCGCACCGCGCAGAAGCTGGTCTTCCCCTCCCTCCACGACATGTTCGTCGGCGGTGTGGTGGGCGCGGGCGAGGAGTACGACGACGCGGCGCTGCGCGAGGCGGAGGAGGAGCTGGGGGTGTGCGGTCTGCCGCGTCCGACGCCGCTGTTCAGCTTCCTGTACGAGGGGACGGGGGCGGCGGCGGGTCACACCTGGTGGTCCCGGGTGTACGAGGTGCGCTGCGATCCGCCGGTCGTGCCGCAGGCCGAGGAGGTCGCCTGGCACGACTTCGTGACGGAGGAGGAACTGGAACGCCTCCTGCCGGAGCGGGAATGGGTGCCCGACGGTCTGGAGGCCTGGCACCGGCTGCGCGACTGGCGACGACGAAGGTGACGCTGATCAGCAGCGCCCAGGCGCCGAACTTGGCGAGGGAGACCGGCACCCAGCCGTGCTCCTGGTCGGGGTAGCGCCAGGCGCCCACGTAGGTGGCGGCGTTCTCCGCGACCCAGAGGAAGAAGCCGATGAGGACGAAGGAGAGCGCGAGCGGCATCCGCAGGCGCACCCCGTCGACCGTGAAGTGCACCCAGGTGCCCGCCGTCGTCCAGAGCAGCAGGACGGCCAGCAGCCACCGCGCGTCGGGCAGCCAGTGGTGGGTGAAGAAGTTGAGGTACACCGCCGCGGCCAGGATCGTCATGGCGCGGCGGCGGTAGCCGGTCAGGCCCAGCTCGAACAGCCGCCAGGCCGCGCACACGTAGCTGCCGACGGCGGCGTAGAGGAAGCCCCCGTACAGCGGGACGCCGCCGAACTTGGTGAGCGCGGGTTCGGGGTAGCTCCAGGAGCCCAGGTGCACCTTGACGAGTTCGAAGAGCAGCCCGACGGCGTGGCACACCGCGATGACGGCGACGTCACGGCCGCGCTCCCAGCCGCAGGCCCAGAACAGCGCGCTGAGCGCCACCCCGTAGCAGAGCAGCAGGTCGTAGCGGGCGACGGGCAGCGGCGGCAGCAGCCGCGAGCCGGCCACGCCCGCCATGAGCGCGACGGCGAAGGCGCAGCAGCGTGCCTCCGTCCAGCCGAAGAGCACGAGCCTGCGGACGCCGGTGACGATCGGTCCCATGGTGAGGGGGACACCGCCGGGCGCCGCCCCGGTTCCGGGCGGGTCCGGCGCGTTCAGTCCAGGGAGCGCAGGGCGGTCCCGACGGCGTCCTCGACGAAGGCCCGGCCGAGGCGGGCCCGTCCCACGACGCGCAGGCCCTGGACGAAGGTGGTGAGGAAGCGGGCCAGTTCCACCGGGTCCTTGTCGGCGGACAGCTCCCCCCTGGCCTTCGCCTTCTCCAGCGCCGCCGCGAGGGCGGACTCCAGCAGGCGCATGGTGACGGTGACGCGGTCGACGGTGCCGGGGTCGTCGCCGCGCTCGGTGGCGGCGTTGACCAGCAGACAGCCCCGTTCGGGGTCCTCCAGATCGGCCTCGACCATCTGCTCCAGCGCGGTGCGGACGGCGGGGCGGATCTCGTCCGCGTTCTCGAGCAGTTCGACGAGCCCGCCGGCGTACCGGGAGCAGTAGCGCTCCAGGGCACGGGCGTAGAGCTTGTCCTTGGAGCCGAAGGCGGCGTAGAGGCTGCCGCTGCCGATGGAGAGCTCGGCCAGCAGGTCCTGGAGCGACGTCGCAGCGTAGCCGCGGCGCCAGAACAGGTCCATGGCACGGTCGACGGCCTGGTCGATGTCGAACTCCCTGGTGCGCGCCATGGCGCGAGCCTACCATTTCTGGATCAGTTGATACACTACGGCGGTCCGGGGCCCGTCCCAGGGCGCGCCCACCGCGATGGCGCTCGGTACTGTGGGGCCGTGATCAAGCATGTGCGGGCCGCGGCCGGGGCAGTCGCCCTCTGGTTCGCCCCGGCACGGGTACGGACCGAGGGGACGACGCCGGACTACCGCTTCTCGCTCGCCAACGAGCGGACCTTCCTCGCCTGGCTGCGCACCGCGCTCGCGCTGGTGGGCGGCGGCTTCGCGGTCGACCAGTTCCTGCGGGACCTGCGCCGGCCGGTCCGGGTGACGCTCGCGGTGGTGCTGGTGGTCGGCGGCGGGATGTGCGCGGTCCGCGCGGTGAACCACTGGGTGCGCTGCGAGCGGGCGATGCGGCGCGGGGAGGACCTGCCCGTCTCGCGCTTCCCCGCCCTGCTGGCGGTGCTGGTGGCCCTGGTGGCCGTGGCGATGCTGCTCACGGTGACGCTGGGGTGGGCGGGCTGATGACCGCCCCCGGCGGGGACACTCCGCGGGACCCGGGCCTGCAGCCCGAGCGGACCCGGCTGGCCTGGCGGCGCACCACGCTGGCCTTCGCGGTGGCGGCGCTGCTGGCCGGACGCGAGGCGGTGCTGCACGGGGTGCCGCCGGCCGGGCTGCTGGGGCTCTCGCTGTGCGCGCTGGCGTGGCTGGCGTTCACCGTCACCGCCCAGCGGCGGATCGCAGCCCTGGACTCCGCGCGGCCCGCGGCGATGACGCCGGGGACGGCGGCCCGGGCCGTGCTGGGCGTCCTGGTCCTGGCCGTCGCGGGCGCGCTGCTGGTCGTCCTCACGCCCCGCTGAGGGCGCGCCCGTCCCGGTGGGGGCGGGCCACCCGTGGGCCGACGCTTGAAGACGTCAAGCTAATGATTTACCATTTCAAGCTTTTGAGTACACTCGCAGACATGAGCGCCCCGACCGCCGCGACGACCGCGCAGCCCACCAAGATCGAGCTGCTGGAGCTGCTCGCCGCCATCGGCACCGCCCAGTGGCAGGACTTCGCCGCCGCGGCCGCCCGGCACGGGCTGACCTCCATGCAGGCCAAGGTGCTCGCCCAGCTGGGCGGCCCGGTGCCCATGCGCGGCCTGGCCGAGCGGCTGGTGTGCGACGCGTCCAACGTGACCGGCATCGTCGACCGTCTCGAGGCGCACGGCTTCGTCCGCCGCGAGGTGAGCGCCAGCGACCGCCGGGTCAAGAACGTCGTGGCCACCGATCTCGGGCGCGAGACCATCCGCCGCGTCCGCGACGAGATGCAGGCCACCCACGGGGCGCTGGACACCCTGGACGCGACGGAGCAGGCGGCCCTCTACGCACTGCTGGAGCGGCTCCGCCCGGTCATGGAGGCACGCGGCAAGGACCGTTAGGCGCGGCCTGGGCGCGGCGTCGGGCGGGCCGGGCGCGGGAACCGGCACGAGAACGGGAGCGGGGCGGCTTCAGGCCGCGCAGTGGGGCGACGAGGGCGCGGACCTCGCGGTCCGCGTAGCCGGGTTCCCCCGCGATCACCCGCACCAGTTCCTCGCGCACCGGGCGCCCGCGCCCCGCCTGGACCAGGGCCAGCGATTCGGCCAGCGCCGCCGGGAGGTCCGGTCCGTGCCAGGGTTCCGCGGCGTACGCGTCGAACCAGCGCGGCGGCGGGAAGGAGGGCTGCAGCTTGGCCTGGTCGTTCCCGAGGTACGACCACACCCAGGGGTCCAGGGACACCCCGACGACGTGCCCGGGCGGCAGGACCCGGGCCCAGCCGCCCGCCGTGTGCTGCTGCCAGCGCCAGGTGTGGGGGCTGGTCCGCCGGCGGGCCGTCACCCCGACGAAGCGCAGCTTGCGGCGGATCACCGGCCACGGCTCGCGGCTCTCGCGCACCCAGTCGGCGAGTGCGGCGAAGAGCGTGTCGTAGGTGCCGCCCTCGGAGACCAGGTCGACCAGTGCCACCGGGCGGGTGCGGCGGGCCAGGGCGTGCGGCGCGAGCCCGGCGCAGGCGAGGTGCTCGCGCAGGCGGGCCGTGTGGGCGGGCGCCGGAACCGGGCGCAAGCGCAACGACAGTGGCAGGCGCAGCAACCGCCCTTCCCGGGACGAGCCTTCGAAGGCGCCGGTCAGCAGGTCGTACATGCTGTCCAGGGAGCGGCCGACGAAGCACAGGTCGGCGCCGCCCGTGCGGGCGAGCACCTTCCCCGTGCACGCGGCCAGTTCGGGGAGGTACCACAGGCGGGGGCGCTCGGCGCCCTCGGTCAGGGTGCCGAGCCGGTCCGGCGGCGCACCGCCGCGGGCGCGCGTCAGGGCCCAGCGGTACGGCTGGGGCGGCGGGGCGCCCGGCGCGGTGGTCATGATCCCCAGTGCACCACCCCCCATCTCCGCCGGTCACCTGGTTTTCGGTCCGCCGAAACGTTCCGCTTGACGTGTCTCGAACATAGAGTCGCCCTGGGCGCCGCGCGGCGCCCGGCGGGGTGACGGAAAGAGCAGAGCGGTGAGGTGCGAGCGATGTTCCTGATCACCGGGATCCCCGCAGCGGGGAAGTCGACCGTGGCGCAGGCGCTGGCCGAGCGGCTGCCCCGCTCGGCGCACGTCCGGGGCGACGCGTTCCGGCGGATGATCGTCGGCGGGCGGGCCGAGGCGCTGCCCGGCGACGGCTCGGGGGACGTCGCGGGCCTGACCGAGGAGGCGCTGCGGCAACTGCGGCTGCGGCACTCCCTGGCGGCGGCGAGCGCGGACGCGTACGCGGCGTCCGGGTTCACCCCCGTCCTGCAGGACGTCATCCTCGGCGACGAACTGCCGCGCACGATAGCCCTGTTGCGCACCCGGCCGCTGCACGTCGTGGTCCTCGTCCCCTCCCCGGAGGCGATCGCCGCCCGCGAGGCCGGCCGGGCCAAACGGGCCTACGGCGCATGGACCCCCGCCGACCTCGACCGCGCCCTGCGCGCGGGCACCCCGCGGATCGGCCTGTGGCTGGACACCTCCCGCCAGACCCCGGAGGAGACCGTGGACGCGATCCTCCGCCACGCCGGCCCCACCGGCTGACCCCGCGCGGTCAGGGGGCCAGGACGTCCAGTTCGCGCAGCGCGCCGACGCAGATCTCGCGCATCAGGCGCTCCGCGGACCGCGCGTCGCGGGCGCGGACGGCCTCGGCCACGCGGACGTGGAGGGTGACCGCCTCGGGGTCGGGGGCGCTGAACATGACGTGGTGCTCGGTACGCCCGGTGAGCACCTCCGCGACGACGTCGCCGAGGCGGGCGAACATCTCGTTGCCGGACGCGGTGAGCATCACGCGGTGGAAGGCCACGTCGTGCACCAGGTACTCGCCGAGGTCGGCGGCCCGTCCGGCCGCGGCCATCTCTGCGGCGAGAACGGTCAGTTCGCGGCACTGCTCCGGGCTCGCGGCGGCCGCCGCCAGAGCGGCGGCGACCGGCTCCACGGCGGTGCGCAGCATGGTCAGCGAGCGCAACTGCCGGGGCCGGTCCGCACCGGCGAGGCGCCAGCGGATGACGGCCGGGTCGAAGACGTTCCACTCCTCGGTGCGGCGCACCGTGATGCCGACCCGGCGCCGCGACTCGACGAGGTGCATGGCCTCCAGGACGCGTACGGCCTCGCGGACGACGGTGCGGGAGACGCCGTACTGCCGCTCCAGCTCGTCGATGCGCAGCACGGTGCCGGGCGGGTACGCGCCCGAGGCGATGGCGGGGCCGAGTTCCGCCAGCACACGGGCGTGCAGGCCGCCGTGCTCTCCGTGCCGATCCATGGGCGACAGCCTATGCGGGGATTCCTTCATATGACGATTTCATCTCAGGCACTTGAATAAGTAGTACCTATGGCGTTTCCTGGGGCGGTCATGCGGACGAGGAGGTACCTGTGATGACCGAGGCAGGCCCGGAAGGCCCGCACCGCCCCCTGGTGGTGGTGATGGGCGTGTCCGGTTCCGGCAAGTCCACCGTCGGGGGGCTGCTCGCCGAGCGGCTGGACGTCCCCTACGCCGAGGCGGACGACTTCCACCCGCCCGCCAACATCGCCAAGATGTCGGCCGGGCACCCGCTGGACGACGAGGACCGGGCGCCCTGGCTGGACGCCATCGCGGCGTGGATCGTCGAGCGCGGCGACCGCGGCGGCGTGGTCAGCTGCTCGGCGCTGCGGCGCCGCTACCGCGACCGGCTGCGTCGGGACACCCCCGGGCTGTTCTTCCTCCACCTCGACGGGTCCGAGGAGCTGATCTCGGCGCGCCTGGCGGCGCGGATGGAGCACTTCATGCCCGCGGGCCTGCTGCACTCCCAGTTCGCGACGCTCGAACCGCTGGAGCCCGGTGAGGCCGGTGCCGTCGTCCCCGTCGACGGCGGCCCCCAGCAGATCACCGAGCGCGCCCTGGCGGCCCTCCCCCGCTG
>NZ_JARAVK010000027.1:0-55501 GCF_033792765.1 Streptomyces sp. PA03-6a
GTACCGGCGCACCCGGCCCGCGCACCCGGAGCTGCTGCCCGGCCCCCGCGGCGACGTCGCGGCGCCGGTACTGGTCCCGGTGGCCGCACCCAGCGTCTCGCTCGCCCCGGGCCACGTGCTGGACGAACAACTCGCCCTGCTCCGGGAGACCGGGGCCAAGGTCGGCACGACCCTCGACCTGGCGACGACCGCCCGCGAGCTGTGCGCCGTCACCGTGCCGCGCTTCGCCGACTTCGCCGCCGTCCTCGTCGTCGACCAGCTGTTCTCCGACGCCGAGCCGCCGAAGGACGACCTGACCGGGGACACGATCATCGCGCGCCGGGTCGCCGTCGCCCACACCGACACCACTCCCGGCCCGTGGGCGGCCGCCCTGCCGGAGGGCGAACTGATCCCGCTGCCCGCCGACTCCACCCCGCGGCTGGGCGAGCCGCTGCTCGTGCCGGTGATAGACCCGGCACTGGCCCGGGACATCGCGCTCGACCTGGGCGTCCCCGGCCTCGGCCCGTTACTGCCCGAGCGGTCGATGGTCGTCGTACCGCTCACCGCACGGGGCACGGTGCTGGGACGAATGTGCTTCCTGCGCCACCCCGGCCGCCGCCCCTTCGACGCCAAGGACGCCGCGACCGCCGCCGAGGTCGCCGCCCGCGGCGCCGTGCACCTGGACAACGCCCGGCTGCACCGCCTGGAGTCGCGCGCCGCCGCGACCCTGCAGCGCAGCATGATGCCGACCCGCCCGCCCCGCATCCCCGGGGTGCGGATCGCCCACCGGTACATGCCCGGTGACCGTCAGGCCCAGGTCGGCGGCGACTGGTTCGACGCCATCCAGCTGCCCGGCGGGCGCGTGGCGCTGATCGTCGGCGACGTGATGGGCCACGGTCTGCTGTCGGCGGCCGTGATGGGCCAGTTCCGCACCTCCGTGATCACGATGGCCGCGCTCGACCTGCCGCCCGCGCAGTTGCTGCGGCACCTGGACAACCTCGCCCACCGCCTCGGCGCCGAGCACCTGGCGACGTGCGTGTACGCGGTCTACGACCCGATCCACCGGACCCTGACCCTGGCCAACGCCGGCCACATCCCGCCGGTGCTGGCCCGGCACGACGGCCGCAGCGAACTGCTGCAGATCCCCAAGGGCGCCCCGATCGGCGTCGGCGGCGTGCCCTTCGAGACGGTCGAGATCCCGGTACCGGACGGCAGTTGGCTGGTGCTGTGCACCGACGGCCTGGTGGAGGTGCGCGGTCAGGGGATAGACGCGGGCCTGGCGGCGCTGTGCTCCAACGTCATCGAGCCCCAGCAGACCCCCGAGGACGTCTGCGAGCAGATCCTCAGCCGTGTCCACTCCGACGACCGTCGCGACGACGTGGCGCTGCTGGTCGCCAACTTCCAGGGCATCCCGCCCGAGGACGTCGCCGAGTGGCGGCTGTCGATGGACCTCTCCGACGTCCGGCGGGCACGGGCGCTCACCCGTGAGCAGCTGGCGCGGTGGGGGCTGGAGGGGGTCAGCGACCTGACCGAGCTGCTGGTCAGCGAGCTGGTGACCAACGCGCTGCGGGTCGCCTCGCACGAGGTGTCGCTGCGGCTGATGCGGGTCGGCAAGCTGCTGGTCGAGGTCAGCGACGACGACCACAACCTGCCGCAGCTGCGCCGCGCGGACGCCGACGACGAGGAAGGCCGCGGCCTGGCCCTGGTCAGCAACCTCTCCCGGCGCTGGGGCACCAGCCGCAAGGCGGTCGGCAAGGTCGTCTGGTTCGAGCTGCCGCTGCCCGCCTGACCCGGGGACGAACCGGATCGGACCACCCCGATCCGGTCAGATGTAACCTACAAGCATGCAGGCCGGCAAAGGCGCGTCCGTCGAGACGATCCACCGCGAGATGACCGCGTTCGCCCGCCGCGCACGCACCGCGGTGGCCCGTATGCACCCACAGCTGTCCCTGGTGGCGTACACGCTGCTGGCCCACATGAGCGAGCACCGGGACTGCCGGGCCACGGACCTCGCGCAGGCGTTCCTGCTGGACAAGTCGACGGTCAGCCGCCAGGTCGCCACCCTGGAGCGGCTGGGCCTCGTCGAGCGGCGCCCCGAGCCCGCCGACCACCGCGTCCAGGTGCTGCTGCCGACCGCGGCGGGCGCGGCCCTGCTCGCAGAGGCGAACCGCGCCGCACGGCGCATCGTGTGCGGGAGGCTCGCGGACTGGGACGACACCGACCTGGAACGCTTCGCCGCCTACCTGACCCGCTACAACGACGCCGCGGAGCAGCAGGCCTGACCCGGCGTCAGCCGGTCGCCCCCGCCCCTGAGCCGCAGGCCTCCGCGCCCTCCGTACAGGCGGCGGCGCCGTCGGGGAGGTACTTCTCCGCCCACGCCCCCAGCTCCCCCAGGGCCGGACCGAGCGCCTCACCGGCTTCGGTGAGGCGGTAGCTCACCCTCAGCGGCGGGCCGGGGTCCACCTCGCGGACGACGATGCCCGCCTCGGCCAGCTCCGTGAGCCGGTCGGAGAGCATCCGTTCGCTGATCTTGGGGATGGCCCGGCGCAGTTCGACGAAGTACGCCGGCCGCTGCGTGAGGACGGCCACGATCAGGCCGCTCCAGCGCTTGCCGAGGATCCCGAAGACGCGGGTCAGCCCGACGTCGACCTTGGCGCACGGCTCCGCGTCGTGCGCGGCCGGCTCAGTCCCCTGTCCCATGGCCACAAGGGTACCCGGCTTGCCGTTACGTGCTGCAGAAAAGTAAGGTCCTGTGGTAGCAATAGCAACGCACGAATTTTTCACTCCGAACTTTACGGAAGTGGAGGCACCCCCATGCCCACGCTGCTGCACCTCGACTCGTCCATCTGGCCCTCCGAGACCTCCGCGTCCCGTGACGTGGCGAACTCCTTCCGCAAGGAATGGGAGGCCCAGCACCCGGGCGGCGTCGTGATCTACCGCGACCTGAACGCCGAGCCCGTGCCGCACCTCGACGCGACCCACTACGTGGGCGGTGCCGAGCACCCGCTGCGCAACGAGCTGGCCGACGAACTCGAACGGGCCGACGCCCTCCTGATCAGCGCGCCGATGTACAACTTCTCGATCCCCAGCACCCTCAAGGCCTGGCTCGACCAGGTGATCATCCTGGGCCGCACCGCGGGCGAGCAGCCCTCCGCCGCGGACACCCCGGTCGTCGTGGTGGCCAGCCGCGGCGGCGGCTACGGCCCCGGCACCCCGCGTGAGGACTTCGAGTTCGTGACCAACTACCTGGAGAAGGTCCTGCAGGGCTGCCTCGGCATCACCGACGTCGAGTTCATCGTCCCCGAGCTGACCCTGGCCCGCGTCGTCCCGGCCATGTCCGGCCTCGTCGAGGCCTCCGACGCCTCCCGCACCAAGGCGCACGAGCAGGCCACCGCCAAGGCCAAGGAACTCGCGGCGCGCGTCGCCTGACCCCCGTCCCGGCCGCCCGGGCGCACGCAGGGGCCGCGTGGCGTGCGCCACGCGGCCCCTGCGTCGTCGTACGTGCCCGGCCGCCCAGGCGTACGGCTACCCCACGCTCACAGGTTGACGCCGAAGTCCTGCGCGATGCCGCGCAGGCCCGAGGCGTAGCCCTGGCCGACGGCGCGGAACTTCCACTCGGCGCCGTTGCGGTACAGCTCGCCGAAGACCATCGCCGTCTCGGTGGAGGCGTCCTCGGAGAGGTCGTAGCGGGCGAGCTCGTTGTTGTCGGCCTGGTTCACCACACGGATGAAGGCGTTGCGGACCTGGCCGAACGACTGCTGGCGGCTCTCGGCGTCGTAGATCGACACCGGGAAGACGATCTTCTCGACCTCGGCCGGCACGGTGGCCAGGTTCACCTTCACCTGCTCGTCGTCACCCTCACCCTCGCCGGTGAGGTTGTCGCCGGTGTGCTCCACCGAGCCCTCCGGGCTCTTCAGGTTGTTGAAGAACACGAAGTGCTTGTCCGAGACCACCTTGCTCTCGGCGTTGACCAGGAGCGCGCTCGCGTCGAGGTCGAAGTCGGTGCCGGTGGTCGTACGGACGTCCCAGCCCAGACCGACGGTGACCGCGGTCAGTCCCGGGGCCTCCTTCGTCAGCGAGACATTGCCGCCCTTGGAAAGGCTGACACCCATGGGATCTCCCTGCTCATTCCGGCGCGGGCCGCGCCCCTTGACGATTCCTTTGCCCAATCGCTCAACGGCTCTCCGGGGCCGCGGGTTCCCGGCGCCGCACCCGTTCACCTGAGTGCCGTACACGCCCGTACGGCGGGCGTGGGAACGGTAGAAAGGACCCATGGCCACCGGCTCCCGCGCTCCGTCCGACTCCCCCTCCGGCGCCGACGACCCCGGGAGCACCGCCGAGGAGATGGTCGGTGCCCTGCTGACGGCGTCCCGGCTCCTCGTCGCGGTCTCCGCCCGCTCGCTCGCCGCGGTGGAGGAGGCACTGACCCTGCCGCAACTGCGCATGCTGGTCGTCCTCGAGACGCACGGGGCGCTGAACCTCTCACAGCTCGCCGCCGAACTGGGCGTCCAGCCCTCCACGGCGCTGCGGATGCTGGACCGCCTCGTGGCCATCGACATGGTCACGCGCGACGCCTCCCCCACCGACCGGCGCACGACCGTCATCTCGCTGACCGCGACCGGGCGGCGCACCGTGAACGACGTCACGGAGCGCCGCCGGGCCGAGATCGCCCGCATCGTCGACGCGATGCCCGCAGGACAACGACGCCACCTCGTCCAGGCCCTCCAGGCCTTCGCCGAGGCCGGCGGCGAGCCCCCCGTCGGCGAGCGCGACGCACATCACGCCGGCTGGTGACCCTCCCGCCGGTGTGCGGCGGTCAGGACGGCTGGAAGCCGCCGACCTGCGGGAGATCCCCGGCCACCGCGAGCTTCGCGGCGGTCAGCTCCACGCTGCCCTTGCCGGTGGGCCTGGTGGACGTGCCGGGCAGGACCCACACCGCGCCGCGGAAGCGGTCCTCGCCCTCGCCGCCGACGATCACATCGGGGTGACCGTCCTTGTTGAGGTCGCCGAGCGCCAGTGTGGTGCCGAACCCGTCAGCGGGCTCCGACGTGCCGGGCACCGACGGGGTCTCCTGGGACAACGCGTACGAGCCGGAGCCGAGCGCGCCCGTCTTCTTGCCAGGGATCACCACGACGACCCCGGCACGGCCTTGTTGTTCTGCTTCTGGCCCGGCACGCCGATCACGATGTCACCGAGACCGTCCTTGTTGAGGTCGGCGACGGCCACGGAGCTGCCGAACTCGTTGTCCTTCGCCGAGGCGCCCGCGACGCCGGGGGTGTTCTGGCTCATCCGTACCGGTGCGGCCGCAAAACCGTTCCTGCTGCCGTACCAGAGGGCGATCTCTCCGCCCAGGTGACCACTGGTCCCCGCCTCGGGCTCGTCCGGGTCGCCCACGACGAGGTCGTTGTAACCGTCGCCGTTGACGTCCCCGACGGCGGTGGTCGTGCCGTCCCCGGCCAGCGGACCGCGACCCCCTTCCGGGTTGACGTAGACCAGGCCGCCGCTCTGGCCGCCGACCCGGACCGACGTCACGATGCGGTCGGCGTACCCGTCGCGCTGCAGGTCGGCGAGCTCGACGCCCGCGACCGAGGGCGTGTCCGCGTTCAGCGACTTCACGCCGACCGAGCCGTTCCGCTTGAAGGTGCCCCCGAACTCCACCGAGCCGTCGTAACCGCCGGCCAGCACCCGTGCGCCGCGGCTGTCACGCAGCGCGGCCACGTCCATCCCGTACCGGCCCTCGGAGACCCGGGGCACCGGCAGGGCGCTCGCCGCGGCCAACCCCTTCTTGCCGCCCCACAGGACGGTGACGGTGCCCGCGTTCTTCGTCGTGCCCAGGTCCTCCCAGGGCGTACCGACGAGCAGGTCGCTGTAGCCGTCCTCGTCCAGGTCCGCGTAGGCGGTGGAGGCACCGAACAGGTCCTCGGTCTCCGCGCTGTCCGGGACGCCCGCGGTGTTCTGCGTGATGACGGCCTTGCGCGTAGTGGACACCCCGCTCTTGGAGCCGTAGAGGACGACGACCGCGCCCGCGCCGTCCTTGCCCCCGGCCACCGCGGCGGCCGCCACGGCAACTGCCGTCGTGACGCGCCCCGTTCGAGTCTTCCCCTCCCTGATTCCCCTCCTGTGTGCACAGTGAGACGCCTGAGAGGGTAGGGGCGGGAGATGAACTCTCCACGAACGGACCGCACTAGACCCGCAACGCCGGGAGGCGTGGCCGTCGCGTGGCCTGCGTCACTCCCGGACGCAGGACGCGGAGCACGAGAAACGGGCCCCCGACTGCGACTTTCGTCACGGTCGGAGACCCGTCTCCACTGTGTGCGCGAGGGGGGAGTTGAACCCCCACGCCCTTTCGGGCACTGGAACCTGAATCCAGCGCGTCTGCCTATTCCGCCACCCGCGCATGGGTGTTGTCTTCCGGGTCCGTTCACACCTTGGGGTCTTCCCCGTCCGGTGCGTCAGCCCCTTCCGACACGGAGAACATTAGCACGCTGCTCAGGGTGGAATCACATCCGTTTCGGGGCACCCCCGAGCGAGGGGAACCGTCCTCTGTTGCGGGACACTGGCATGAGCCGCCTCTACCATCCCTGTGGGGGAGCGGCCGCGGACCATGGCACTGTTGACACCGGTCCCGTGGGACCGACCGGGGAACCAGCGGTTTTCCCAGTGCGTGGATACGATCAGTAAGCAGTACCGGAAGGATCGGACCGGAAGACCACGGCGGACCGCCGTGCGCAACCGCAGGACCTCGAGGAGGGAGGTGCACCGTGGGAGTACTCAAGAAGTTCGAGCAGCGTCTCGAGGGCTTCGTGAACGGCACCTTCGCCAAGGTGTTCAAGTCCGAGGTACAGCCCGTGGAGATCGCGGGTGCCCTGCAGCGCGAGTGCGACAACAACGCGACGATCTGGAACCGGGACCGCACCGTGGTCCCCAACGACTTCATCGTCGAGCTCAGCACCTCCGACTACGAGCGGCTGAGCCCGTACGCCGTCCAGCTCGGCGAGGAGCTCGCCGGCATGGTGCGCGACTACGCCAAGCAGCAGCGCTACACCTTCATGGGCAACATCAAGGTGAACCTGGAGAAGGCCGACGACCTCGACACCGGCCTGTACCGGGTGCGCAGCCGCACCCTCGCCTCCAGCGAGTCGCAACAGCAGCAGTACCAGCAGCAGCAGCAACAACAGCCCCCCGCCGGCCGCGGTGGCTACGGCTACCCGCCGCAGGCCCCGCAGCGCCCCGCGGGCCCGCCGCCGATGCCGGCCGGTCCGCCGCCCGGCGCCGCGCCGGTCACCAGGCTCCCCGGGAGCGGCCCCACGGCCCCCGGTGGCGCCGGCATGAACGTACGCCGCTGGATCGAGATCAACGGCACGCGCCACCAGATCTCCCGTCCGACCCTCGTGCTCGGCCGCAGCACCGAGGCCGACGTCCGGGTGGACGACCCCGGTGTGTCCCGCCGCCACTGCGAGATCAGGGCGGGATCGCCCTCGACGGTCGTGGACCTCGGGTCGACGAACGGCATCGTGGTGGACGGACAGCACACCCAGCGCGCTACGCTCCGCGACGGTTCACGGATCGTCGTGGGCAGTACCACCATCGTGTACCGGCAAGCCGAAGGGTGAAGCGGGGGCAATGTCAGAGCTGACCCTGACGGTCATGCGGTTGGGTTTCCTCGCCGTACTGTGGCTGTTCGTCATCGTGGCCGTGCAGGTCATCCGCAGCGACCTGTTCGGCACGCGGGTGACCCAGCGCGCGGCCGGGCGCCGCGAGGCCCAGTCGCGTCCGCCGCAGCAGCGCCAGCAGGCGCAGCCCGCGCAGGGCCGCCAGCAGCAGAACAACAACAACCGGGCCCGGCGCGGCGCCCCCACCAAGCTGGTGGTCTCCGAGGGCTCGCTCGCGGGCACCACGGTCGCGCTCCAGGGACAGACGATCACCCTGGGCCGGGCCCACGATTCCACGATCGTGCTCGACGACGACTACGCGTCCAGCCGCCATGCCAGGATCTACCCGGACCGCGACGGCAACTGGATCGTCGAGGACCTGGGATCCACCAACGGCACCTTCATGGACCGGAACCGGCTCACCACGCCGACCCCGATCCCGCTCGGTGCCCCGATCCGCATCGGCAAGACCGTCATCGAGCTGCGGAAGTAGTCGCACAATGGGCGAGCACAGCCAGCGAGCGCGAGCGAGAGGGTGGGCAGCGTGCGGATGTACCCGGAGCCGACGGGCGAGGTGCGCATGACTCTGTCGCTGCGCTTCGCCGCCGGCTCTCACAAGGGAATGATCCGGGAGGGCAACGAGGACTCCGGCTACGCCGGCCCGCGGCTGCTCGCCATCGCCGACGGCATGGGCGGCCAGGCCGCCGGTGAGGTCGCCTCCTCCGAGGTCATCTCCACCCTCGTCCCGCTCGACGACGACGTCCCCGGCTCGGACATCCTCACCTCCCTCGCCGTCGCCGTGCAGCGTGCCAACGACCAGCTGCGCGTCATGGTCGAGGAGGACCCCCAGCTGGAGGGCATGGGCACCACGCTCACCGCCCTGCTCTGGACCGGCCAGCGGCTCGGCCTGGTGCACGTCGGCGACTCCCGTGCGTACCTGCTGCGCGACGGTGTGCTCACCCAGATCACCCAGGACCACACCTGGGTGCAGCGGCTCGTCGACGAGGGCCGGATCACCGAGGAGGAGGCCGGCACGCACCCGCAGCGCTCGCTGCTGATGCGCGCCCTGGACGGCCGCGGCCAGGTCGAGCCCGACCTGTCGGTCCGCGAGGTCCGGGCCGGCGACCGCTACCTGATCTGCTCCGACGGCCTGTCCGGCGTCGTCAGCCACCAGACCCTCGAGGACACCCTCGCCGGGTACCAGGCGCCCGCCGAGACCGTGCAGGAGCTGATCCAGCTCGCCCTGCGCGGCGGCGGCCCCGACAACATCACCTGCATCGTCGCCGACGTCCTGGACATCGACGACGGCGACACCCTGGCCGCGCAGCTGCACGACACCCCCGTCGTCGTGGGCGCCGTCGCCGACAGCCGGCACCACTCGCCGCTGTCCGACCCGCGGCATCTGCAGACCCCGGCCGGCCGCGCCTCCGAGCTCGGCCGTCCGCCGGCACCCGACGGCGCCTTCGGTCCCCCCGGCAGCGGGAACCCGCAGGTCAGCGCCCCCGTGGACGGCTTCGGCGCGTTCGAGGACGAGGAGCTGAGCAAGCCCCGCAAGCGCGGCCGGTGGCTCAAGCGCTCGCTGATCCTGCTGGTCGTCCTCGGTGTCATCGGCGGCGGCCTGTACGGCGCGTACCGCTGGACCCAGACGCAGTACTACGTCGGCGTCAAGGGCGACCACGCGGCGATCTACCAGGGCATCGAGCAGAAGCTGGCCTGGGTCAACCTGTCGAAGGTCCACGAGGACCGCCCCGGTATCGAACTCAAGTACCTACCGCAGAACCAGCGCAAGTACGTCACGGCCACGATCGCCGCCAGCGGACTCGGCGACGCACGCCGGACCGCGGACGAGCTCGAGCACCAGGCGAAGGTCTGCCAGACCAAGGAAGCCATCGACAAGTCCAAGGCCGCCGCGGCCGAGAAGGCCAGGAAGGACGCGCAGAAGGGCGCGGACACCGCCACCGGCAAGACCACCGGCAGCCCGTCCCCCGACGCGTCCGGCTCCCCCAAGCCCAACACGACCCCCTCCAGCAGCCCGTCGACCAGCCCCACCCTCTCCGACGAGGACCAGTCGCTGGCCCAACAGTGCCCCAGCGGCAGCTAGTGAGCAGGAGGGGCGTCAGTCCAGCATGAGCGTTGTCACGAACACCACGACCATCACATCCGTCGGCGCACCGAGCCGCCGCAACACGGAGCTCGCGCTCCTGGTCTTCGCGGTCCTGATCCCGGTCTTCGCGTACGCGAACGTCGGGCTGGCGAAGAAGGGCACCCTGCCCGCCGGCATGCTCGCGTACGGCCTCGGCCTCGGCGCCATCGCCCTCGTCGCGCACCTGGTCGTCCGCAAGTTCGCCCCCTACGCGGACCCCCTGATGCTGCCGATCGCCACCCTGCTGAACGGCATGGGCCTGGTGTTCATCTGGCGGCTGGACCAGGAGCCCACGCTCCCCGGCGGTTCCTCCGCGCCGACGCAGCTGATGTGGTCGACGCTGGGCGTCGCGCTCTTCCTCGGCGTCCTGGTCTTCCTCAAGGACCACCGCATCCTGCAGCGCTACACCTACATCTCGATGGTCGTGGCGCTGGTCCTGCTGATCCTCCCGGTGTTCTTCCCGCCGGTCTACGGCGCGCGGATCTGGATCACCATCGCCGGCATGTCCATCCAGCCCGGTGAGTTCGTGAAGATCATCATCGCGGTGTTCTTCGCGGGCTACCTGATGGTCAAGCGGGACGCGCTCGCGCTCGCCAGCCGCCGGTTCATGGGGATGTACCTGCCCCGCGGCCGTGACCTCGGCCCGATCCTGGTGATCTGGGCCCTCAGCATCCTCATCCTGGTCTTCGAGACCGACCTGGGCACCTCGCTGCTCTTCTTCGGCCTCTTCGTGATCATGCTGTACGTCGCCACCGAGCGCACCAGCTGGATCGTGTTCGGTCTGCTGCTGTCCGTGGGCGGTGCGGTGGTCGTCGGCAGCTTCGAGTCGCACGTCCACAGCCGTGTGGAGGACTGGCTCAACCCGTTCCGCACCGTCGAGGCCGGCCAGGGCGCCAGCCAGCCCGCGCAGGCCATGTGGGCCTTCGGCTCCGGCGGCCTGTTCGGATCGGGTCTCGGCCAGGGCTACTCCCGGCTCATCGGCTTCGCGGCCAAGAGCGACTACATCCTGGCCACCGTCGGCGAGGAACTGGGCCTGGCGGGCCTGATGGGCATCCTGCTGCTCTACGCACTCCTGGTGGAGCGCGGCGCCCGCACCGCGCTGGCCGCCCGTGACCCCTTCGGCAAGCTGCTGGCGATCGGCCTGTCCGGGGCCTTCGCGCTCCAGGTGTTCGTCGTGGCCGGCGGTGTCACCGGGCTCATCCCGCTGACCGGCATGACCATGCCGTTCCTGGCACAGGGCGGTTCCTCGGTGATCGCCAACTGGGCCCTGGTGGCCATCCTGCTGAGAATCAGCGACACCGCGCGCCGCCCGGCGCCGACCCCCGCCTCGTCCCCCGATGCCGAACCGACCCAGGTGGTGCGGACCCAGTGAACAAGCCCCTGCGCCGAGTCGCCATCTTCTGCGGACTGCTCGTGCTCGCCCTGCTCGTCAGGGTGAACTACATCCAGTTCGTGCAGGCCGACGAGCTCAAGAACGACGCGAACAACCGACGGGTCACGATCAACCAGTACGCGACGCCGCGCGGCGACATACTCGTCGACGGCAAGGCGATCACCGGCCACACCGAGACCACGGGCAGCGACTTCAGGTACAAGGCCACCTTCAAGAACGGGAAGATGTGGGCGCCGGTCACCGGCTACGCCTCGCAGGCCTTCGGGACGACCCTGCTCCAGGGCGTCGAGGACAAGATCCTCACCGGTGACGACGACCGGCTCTTCTTCACCCGCACCGTCGACGTGCTGTCCGGCAGGCAGAAGCAGGGCGGGGACGTCGTCACGACCCTCAACGGCGCCGCCCAGAAGGCGGCCTTCGAGGGCCTGGGCAACAAGAAGGGCGCGGTCGCGGCCATCAACCCGAAGACCGGGGCCATCCTGGCCCTGGCGAGCACGCCTTCGTACGACCCCTCCTCCTTCGCCGGCAACTCGCAGAAGGACAGCGAGGCCTGGAACGCCCTGCAGAAGAAGAACAACCCCGACGACCCGATGCTGAACCGGGCGCTCCGGCAGACCTACCCGCCGGGCTCCACGTTCAAGGTCGTCACGGCGGCCGCGGCGCTGCAGGACGGGCTGTACGACGACATCGACGAGCCGACCGACTCCGAGGTGCCGTACATCCTCCCGGACACCAACAACCAGGAGCTGAAGAACGAGGGCGGCATCGCCTGCAAGAACGTCTCCCTGAGGGAGGCGCTGCGGGTCTCGTGCAACTCCGTCTTCGGCAAGCTCGGTGCGACCCTCGGCCGCGACAAGATGGTCGAGGAGGCCGAGAAGTTCGGCTTCAACGAGGAGCAGTTCGTCCCGGTCCGCGTGGCGGCCAGCAACTTCTCCACCAAGATGGACAGGCCGCAGACGGCACTGTCGTCCATCGGCCAGTTCGAGACCGCCGCCACCCCGCTGCAGATGGCGATGGTGGCCTCGGCGATCGCCAACGACGGCAAGCTGATGAAGCCGTACATGGTGAGCGAGCTCCGCGGCTCGAACAACAAGCTCGTGGACAGCGTCAGCCCCGAGGAGCTCTCGCAGCCGCTCAGCGCGGAGAACGCGCAGAAGCTCCAGCAGATGATGGAGACCGTCGTGCAGTCGGGCACCGGCACCAACGCCCAGATCCCGGGCGTCACGGTCGGTGGCAAGACCGGTACCGCCCAGCACGGCGTCGACAACAGTGAGAAGCCTTACGCATGGTTCATCTCATACGCGAAGACGGACAGCGGCTCCCCGGTGGCCGTCGCCGTCGTGGTCGAGGACGCCAGCGCGAACCGCGGCGACATCTCCGGTGGCGGCTTCGCCGCGCCGATCGCCAAGAGCGTCATGGAGGCCGTGCTGAACAAGTGATGCCGGTCACACCGTATCCATGGATGTGCGCTATGTCGCACGTCGCGATACCGGTCGTGTATCGGCTACCGGCGAGGGCCGGGATCGGCACGCGGCGGCGGGTACGGTATGCCCGAGCAGCCACACGGACGGTTTAGGAAGGGCAAGCGCTATGGAAGAGCCGCGTCGCCTCGGCGGCCGGTACGAGCTGGGCTCGGTGCTCGGCCGCGGTGGCATGGCCGAGGTGTACATCGCCCATGACACCCGGCTCGGCCGCACCGTCGCCGTGAAGACGCTCCGGGTGGACCTCGCCCGCGATCCGTCCTTCCAGGCCCGGTTCCGCCGTGAGGCCCAGTCGGCCGCCTCGCTGAACCACCCGTCGATCGTCGCGGTCTACGACACCGGCGAGGACTACGTCGACGGGGTCTCCATCCCGTACATCGTCATGGAGTACGTGGACGGCTCCACCCTGCGTGAGCTGCTCCACTCCGGGCGGAAGCTCCTGCCGGAGCGTTCGCTGGAGATGACCATCGGCATCCTCCAGGCCCTGGAGTACAGCCACCGGTCCGGCATCGTGCACCGCGACATCAAGCCCGCGAACGTGATGCTGACCCGGAACGGCCAGGTCAAGGTCATGGACTTCGGCATCGCCCGCGCCATGGGCGACTCCGGCATGACCATGACGCAGACCGCGGCCGTGATCGGCACCGCCCAGTACCTCTCCCCGGAGCAGGCCAAGGGCGAGACCGTCGACGCGCGCTCCGACCTGTACTCCGCCGGCTGCCTGCTCTACGAGCTGCTCACCGTACGGCCGCCCTTCGTCGGCGACTCCCCGGTCGCGGTGGCGTACCAGCACGTGCGCGAGGAGCCGCAGCCGCCGAGCGTCTACGACCCCGAGGTCACGCCCTCGATGGACGCCATCGTGCTCAAGGCGCTGACCAAGGACCCGGACTACCGGTACCAGTCCGCCGACGAGATGCGCGCCGACATCGAGGCCTGCCTCGACGGCCAGCCCGTCGCCGCCACGGTCGCCCTGGGCGCCGTCGGCTACAACGGCGGCGGTTACGGCGGCTACGGCAACGACGCCCCCACCACGGCCCTACCGCCCCAGCAGGACGCCGGCACCTCGATGCTGCCGCCCATGCGCGAGGACGACGGCGGCTACGGCTACGACCAGCCCCAGGGCAACGGCCGGCGCAAGCCGAAGAAGAGCAACACGTCCACGATCCTGCTGGTCGTCGCCGCCGTCCTGGTCCTGATCGGCGCGATCTTCATGGGCAAGGCGCTGTTCTCCGGGAACGGCAGCGGCAACGACACGGTGTCCGTCCCGCAGTTCGTCGGCGACACCAAGTCGGAGGCCCAGGACCGGGCCTCGAACGGCGGGATCACCATCACCTTCGGTGAGGCGATGTTCTGCGCCGACCAGCCCAAGGACCACGTCTGCCAGCAGTCGGCCAAGGTCGACAGCAAGATCCCCAAGGACCAGAGCGTCACCCTGCAGCTCTCCAAGGGCGCCGAGAAGGTCGAGGTCCCGGACGTCACCGGTGACTCCTTCGAGGACGCCGAGGCGGAGCTGAAGGACAAGGGCTTCGAGGTCGACAAGCAGTCCAAGACCTCCAACGAGGAAGAGGGCACGGTCCTCAAGCAGGACCCCAAGAGCGGCTCGAAGCGGGACAAGGGCTCGACGATCACGCTCACCGTGGCCGTGGCGCCCGAAGAGGTCACGATCAAGGACGTGAGCAACAAGACCCAGGCGGAGGCCACTCAGATCCTCCAAGCCGACGGCCTGAAGGTGACCGTCACCCAGGAGGAGTCCGCCGACCACGCCCAGGGCACGGTCATCCGGACCGACCCGACGGCCGGAAGCACGATCAAGGCGGGCGAGACGGTCACCCTGTTCGTCGCCAAGCCGCCGTCCACCAACGCGATCCCCAACCTGCAGAACATGACGGTCACGCAGGTCAGCGGCATCGCGCAGGAATTCGGCGTGACGCTGGCGTTCGCGCCCGGCTCGTCGCAGGACGGGAACGCCATCGTTCAGGGCCAGGTCCCGCAGCAGGGCACCCAGATGAAGCCGGGTGACACCCTGACGATCTTCGCCCGGGACCAGAACGGCGGCGGAGGCTTCATCAACGGAGGCAACGGCGGCTGACGCCGAACGCACCGGAAACGGAAGGGGCCGCGGACATCACGTCCGCGGCCCCTTCCGTTTGCGTCCCCTGCCCGTGCTGGCGGCTCCTGCGCGTCAGCCCAGCTCCGCCGGAGGCGTCCGCTTCGCGTCCACCTTCTGGGTGCGGACGAGTTCGGCCCACACGATGTAGCGGTCGCGCGAGGTGTAGACCGGGGTGCAGGTGGTGAGCGTGAGGTAGCGGCCGGCCTTCTTCTTGCCGCTCTCCTTCGGGATCTGGTCGATGACCTCGACGTTGTACTTCGAGGTCTCGGGGAGCACCTTGTAGACCTTGTAGACGTACCAGGTGTCGCGGTTCTCGAAGACGACCGGGTCGCCGTTCTTGATCTTGTCGATGTTGTGGAACTTGGCGCCGTGGCCGTCCCGGTGCGCGGCGAGCGTGAAGTTGCCCTGCTTGTCCCCGGGCATGGCGGACTCGACGGGCTCGGTGTAGTAGCCGGCGACACCCTCGTTGAGCACCTTCGTGGAGGTGCCCTTCTTCACCAGGACCTCGTAGTTCCTGCCCATGGCGGGGACGTGGAGGAAGCCGATGCCGCCCTTGGTGTCGAGCTTGCCCGGGGCGCTGTCGGCCCACTGTCGCCTGATGGCGTCGCCCTCGTGCTTGGCGGCGCGGTCGGCGAGGACGTTGGTCCACCAGAGGGAGTAGACGACGAAGAGCCCGAGGATCACGCCCGCGGTGATGAGGAGTTCACCGATCAGGCTGACGGTGGCGGCGAACCACGAGAGCCGGTGCCGGTCGGGCACGGCTTCCCGGGCGCGGTCGTGCTGGGTGGTCGTCACCACTTGCCCCGATCTTTGTACGTCCGTACCTGGCTCAGCCGACCAAGGCGGGCGGCTTGCCCTTGCTGCGCGGCCATTCCTCGACCATCTTGCCCCAGACGATCAACCGGAACTTGCTGGTGAACTCCGGTGTGCACGTGGTCAGTGTGATGTAGCGGCCGGGCTTGGTGAAGCCGGATCCGTCGGGGACCGGCTTGATCACCGAGATGTTGGAGGGCGGGGTCGAGGGCAGCGTGCTCGTGATCTCGTACGTGTAGTACGTGCTCTCCGTCTCGACCACGACCTTGTCCCCCGCCACCAGTTTGTTGACGTAGCGGAACGGTTCGCCGTGGCTGTTGCGATGGGCGGCGAGGGCGAAGTTGCCCTGCTTGTCCCAGGGCATGGCCGTCTCCAGGTCGCCGGAGTAGTGGCCGATCATGCCCTTGTCGAGCACCTTGTGCTTGTCGACGCCCTCGGCGATGGGCGCCTTCACGTCCAGCTTCGGGATGTACATGATCGCGAAGCCCTGCCCGGGCGAGAAGGCGCCGGGGTCGGGGGCCGGGTCCTTCTCGCCTTGCCACTGCTTCTGCAGGTTGTTGGCGGCGCCGCCGGCCTGCTGGTGGGCGAGGACGTTGGTCCACCACAACTGGTAGGTGACGAAGAGCAGCATCAGCACGCCCAGGGTGATGAACACCTCGCCGGCCACCCGGCTGGCGATCACCGCGGGGCTCTCCTTGGCCGCGCGCGCGGCGCGCCGGGCCTCCATGCGGGACCTGGGTGCGGCCGGCGTCGACGCCATGGGGGCCGTGACGGCCCCTGTGGCGGCCTGGGGGGCCTCGGGGGTACCGGAACGCCTCCGTCCCCTGCCGCCGCGTCGTGCGGCCTCCTGGGCCGCTTTCCGGCGGGCCGCACGTCCACCGCCCTCGGGCGCCGGGACGCCGGAGGGCGGCTGCGGGATCTCCTCCCGGTCCTGCTCCGGCTCGCGCTCCGGCTCGGCCCCGGTCACCACGGGCATCGCCATGGTGTCGCCGGGCGCGCCCGCGACCCGGCGCCGCGCGGCGGCACGCTCCGCGTCGGTGAGCGGACGCCGGACGGCCCTGAACCCCTCGGCGTACGGCTGCTCGGCCGGCCCTCCGTGCCGGGGGCGCGGCTCGGGCGGCTCCTCGGGGTCCGGCGCGGACGACGGCCGGGACGGCCACGGGTCGGCCGGCTGCGGCTCGTAGGCGGGCCTCGTGGACCCGTAGTACCCCTGCTCCTGCCCTTGTCCCTGCCCCTGCTCGTACACCTGCTGACCCGGCACCGTGGCCTGGGGGGTGACCGGCTGCGCGGTCGCGGGCCGCGTCGTGGGGGGCGGCGCAGGCGGCGCCGCGGCGGGCTCCGCACCAGAGTCTGCGCCGGAGTCCGTGCCGGACTCCTGGGCGGGGCGGGCCGCGCGGCGCCCGGTGCTGGGCAGCGGGTCGTTGAGCGGGTCGGCCAACTGCTCCACCACGGCGGCGAATTCGGCGGTGTCACCGAAGTGCCGATGCGCGGTCACGCAGTCACGCCCTGGTTCCGACCACAGGCGCGAGGCCCGCGGAACGCTCGACGGCGCCCTTGTCGCCGCATTCCACCAGCCAGTTGGCGAGCATCCGGTGCCCCCATTCGGTGAGCACCGACTCGGGATGGAACTGGACGCCCTCCACCCGGGCGCTGCGGTGCCGCAGTCCCATGATGATGCCGTTCTCCGTCCAGGAGGTGATCTCCAACTCCTCCGGCACCGTGTCCCGTTCCACCGCCAGCGAGTGGTAGCGGGTCGCGGTGAACGGCGTCGGCAGCCCCGCGAAGACCCCGCGGCCCTCGTGGGTCACCAGGGAGGTCTTGCCGTGCAGCAGCTCCGGCGCCCGGTCCACCACACCGCCGTACGCCACCGCCATGGACTGCAGTCCGAGGCAGACCCCGAAGACCGGGACGTCGGTGGCGGCGCAGTGGCGCACCATGTCGACGCAGACACCGGCCTCCTCTGGGGTGCCGGGCCCGGGGGAGAGCAGGACGCCGTCGAAGCCGTCCTGGGCGTGGGCGAGCTCCACCTGGTCGTTGCGGAGCACTTCGCACTCGGCGCCCAATTGGTACAGGTACTGGACCAGGTTGAAGACGAAGCTGTCGTAGTTGTCGACGACGAGGATGCGTGCGCTCATCTGACGGCTGCCATCCCCTCGTCGACGGTCACGTCCCCGAACGGCAGCAGCGGCTCCGCCCAGGGGAAGACGTACTGGAAGAGCACGTAGACGGTGGCGAGGACCAGCACCAGCGAGATGAGTGCCTTCAGCCACACGTTGCCCGGCAGATGCCGCCAGATCCAGCCGTACATGCGCCGCCTTCCTGCCCTCCGTGCCCGTGCCTCGCCCAAGATTAGCCCGACAAACCCTCCGGCATACCGTCCTCCACAGGCCGTGTGGATTCCAGGTGCCCCCAGGTGATGAGCCGGTGGCTGTGGCCCCACTCGGGATCGCAGGTGGTCAGGGTCAGGTAGCGGCCGGGAACGGTGTACCCGGACTTCTCCGGGACGGGATCGATCACAGCGACGTCGGTGGGGACCGTGCGGTAGGGTGCGCGGTCGATCTCGTAGGTGTACCAGGTGCGCCCGTCGGTCAGGACGACCTCGTCGCCCTTGCGCAGCCTGGGGAAGTCCTTGAACGGGTCGCCGTAGGTGCGGCGGTGGCCGGCGACGGCGAAGTTGCCCACGGCGCCGAGGCGGGCGGTGTCCGCGTAGTGGCCGAGGCCCTTCTTCAGGGTGCCGGTGCCCGTCCCCTCCAGCACGGGCTTGTGCCAGGAACGGCCCAGCCGCGGGACGTACATCACCGCGAAGGCCGTGCCGTCCCGGTAGGGCGCCGCGGCCGGCCCCGACGGGGAAGGGGACGCCGAGGGGGTGGCAGCGCCCGTGCCCCCGGGGGACGGGTCGGCCGCGGCGACCGGCCCGGTCGCCCAGCGGTCCTGCAGCCGGTCGATCTCCCCGTCCATCGCGCGGTCCGCCCGTACGCCGGTCCAGAACAGCACGTAGCAGACGAAGAGCACGATCAGCGCGCCCACGGTGATGCACATTTCGCTCAGCGTCCGCACCACCAGGCGCATGATCACCCCACAGGCTTGGCGTACTGCAGGTCCACTGTGCCGGAGTAGCCGGGAAGAGTCACCCGTCGTTCGTCCTCGACCTTCCAGCCGAGCCCGTAGGCCTGGACGTACTGCAGGTAGTTCTGGATCGCGGGGCTGGCGTCGAGCGCCTTGTGCAGCTTCTCCTGGTCGCCGACGGCCGTGATGGTGTACGGCGGGGAGTAGACGCGGCCCTGCAGGATGAGCGTGTTGCCGACGCAGCGCACCGCGCTGGTGGAGATCAGCCGCTGGTCCATCACCTTGATGCCGGACGCGCCGCCCGCCCACAGGGCGTTGACCACGGCCTGCAGGTCCTGCTGGTGGATGACGAGGTCGTTCGGCTGCGGATTCGGCACGCCCGGGACGAGCGCCGTCGCGTCCGGCGGCGCGTCGTTCAGGGTGACGGAGACGGCGGGACCGGTGAGCTTGAGGGTGCCGGCCTCGGCGCCGAGCCGCGCCAGCTCCCTGCGGGTGGCGTCGCTGACGCCGCTGTCGGTGTGGGCGAGTCCGTCGACGTCCTCGCGCACCCCGGCGAGCTCGTTCTCCAGCTGCTCGTTCTGCCGGCTCTTCTCCTGGACACGGTCCGACAGGCGCAGCAGCGGGTCGTCGGTGCGGATGTCCAGGCCCTTGGCGGTGTCGAAACTCATCCAGAACAGCAGACCGGCCATCGCGAAGACCCCGGCGCTGAGCACGCGAAGCACCACAGACCGGGCGGATCGGGGGCCCGGGGAGGCGTCCACCGGATTGCTCACCGTAGCCTTATCTCCTTCCAACCCGCGGAAGCACTACGCTAACGGACGCCCGGAGGCGTGGGCCCCCCTGCCGTCGGGCCGCTCATACAAGACGTCACACGCGCGGTTACGCAGCGCATCGACAGGAGAGTCCCTCGTGCCGAAGTCACGGATCCGCAAGAAGGCCGACTTCACTCCGCCCCCGGAGAAGACCACCCCCATAAAGCTGAAGTCCGGCCGCGGCTGGGTGGCTCCGCTCATGCTGGCACTGTTCCTCGTCGGCCTGGCCTGGATCGTGGTCTTCTACGTGACGCAGGGCAGCTTCCCGATCGAGCAGCTGGGCAACTGGAACATCGCCGTCGGCTTCGGCTTCATCGCGGGCGGGTTCGTCGTGTCCACACAGTGGAAGTAGCAGATCGCACAGTTATCCACAGGCGTCATCCACAGTGTTGAAAAGGTCGCATGATCTGTGGATAACCGCCAGCCGGTTGACACCGGTGTGACCGGTGGTCCGATGTACGGACCACCGGTCTTTCGTTGATCTTGCAGGTCAGACACGGTGTGTAGGGGCACGTGCACGGCTTGCCCACAGGATGCACAGGAGGCCTCCGCCTCTCTGTGGATAACGTCTGATCAACGGTGCGCGTTACGGCCTAGCCGGAGATATTCGCGACCCCGGCCCACACCGTGACCGCCACGGCGGCCAGCATCGCCACGCACGTCCCCCACTGGACCAGCGCCCGGCGCGAGCGCGGCGCGTACGCCATCGCGACGGCGATGATCGCCCCGGTGACGAGACCGCCGATGTGCGCCTCCCAGCTGATGTTCCCCCAGGTGAAGGTGAACAGCAGGTTCAGCCCGAGCAGGATCAGGACGGGCCGCATGTCCATCCGCAGCCGCTTCACGAAGACGGCCGTGGCGCCGAAGAGTCCGTAGATCGCGCCCGAGGCACCCAGGGTCAGGGTCTCCGGGGCCAGCAGCACCACCAGCGCGCTGCCCCCCAGCCCCGCGACCAGGTAGAGCGCGGTGTAGCGGGCCCGGCCGAGCAGGGTCTCCAGCGGACCGCCGATCCACCACAGCGAGAGCATGTTGAAGGCGATGTGCGCGATCTCCTGGTGGAGGAACATCGAGCTCACCAGCCGGTACCACTCGCCGGGTCCGCCCGCCACGCCGCACAACGCGGTGCCGGGGGCGTAGCACGGGACGAAGAGCCCCAGCTCGGTGACGAACTGCTTGCCCTCGACCCTGGCGAGCAGGAACACCAGCAGGTTCAGCCCGATCAGGATCTTGGTGACCAGCCGGGGGTCCCCGGCGACCGAACCGCCCGCCACCGTGCGGGGTTCGGCGGCCTGGGCCGCACGACGCCCCTCCCGCACGCACTCCGGGCAGTGGAAGCCCACGGACGCGTTGATCATGCACTCCGGACAGATCGGCCGCTCGCAGCGGGAGCAGCGGATGCCGGTCTCCCGGTCCGGGTGCCGGTAGCAGCGGACGGCCTGGTCGGTCATGTGTCAGCCCTTCGCAGCGGAATCGCCCCGCCCGTCATACGCACGGGCGGGGCGTTCGGGTTCCCGGGACCCTAGCGACGCTCGATCACGACGCTCTGGATCACCACGTCCTCCAGCGGACGCTCGGTGCGCGGGTTGGTGGGGGCGGTCGCGATGGAGTCCACGACCTTCTGGCTGGCGGGGTCGGTGACCTCGCCGAAGATGGTGTGCTTGCGGGTGAGCCACGCCGTCGGGGCGACCGTGATGAAGAACTGCGAGCCGTTGGTGCCCGGGCCGGCGTTCGCCATGGCCAGGAGGTAGGGCTTGGTGAAACCGAGGTCCGGGTGGAACTCGTCGGGGAACTGGTAGCCGGGGCCGCCGGTGCCGTTGCCCAGCGGGTCGCCGCCCTGGATCATGAAGCCGGAGATGACCCGGTGGAAGACCGTGCCGTCGTAGAGGTGCTCGTGGGAGGTCCGGCCGGTGTGCGGGTCCGTCCACTCACGGGTCCCCTCCGCGAGCTCCACGAAGTTCTTGACCGTCTTGGGCGCGTGGTTCGGCAGCAGCCGGACGGTGATGTCCCCGTGGTTGGTCTTCAGGGTGGCGTAGAGCTGCTCGGCCACGATCTTGCCTTCCATAGTCCTCACTGACAGGGGCAAATCCTCGCACGTCACGCCTTCCCGCACGCAACTGTCGCGCCCCAGGTCATCCGGTGGCATCGTCGGTGACGGCTCCCCTTGACCCGGATGCCCGTACGCACATGCCGTACCCCGCGGCGGCGGGCATGATTTCAAACCGGGTGGAAAGGCGAAAACCGAACGCCACCGAGGAGGAGGTTCTCGTGACCCGCATCGACAGCGTGCGCGACGCAGCCGAGAGGACGAGGGTCAGCGTGCGGCACGCCGCGGACGTGGTGGCGCCGTACGCCGACACAGCGAAGCTCAACGCCGCACACTACACGGACGAGGCCAGGCTCTACCTGGCACCGCGGGTGTCGGCGGCCGGGCGGCAGGCCCGCGCGGCGGCCCGGACGCAGTACGACGCGCACCTGGCGGCGCGTCTCGACCAGGCCCTGGCGGCGGTGCCGCCGGGCGTCCAGCAGAAGGTGGGGACCGCGGCCCGGCGCACCCGTGACACCGCCCGTCTGGCGGCGGAGTTCACGGCGCCGCGGATGGGCCAGGCGGTGACCACCGTGCGCAGCGTCGCGGCCCCGGCCGCGGAGGAGGCGGCCGCCCGCAGCGCCGCCGCGGTCGCCGTGCTGCGCAGCCACGTCACGGCGGACGACATCCGCAAGCTGGAGCGCCGCCGCGAGCGCCGGGCCCGCAACGGGCGGTTCGCCAAGGGCCTGCTGCTGGCGGGTCTCGTCGCCGGGGCCGGCTTCGCGGCGTGGAAGTGGTGGAGCAAGCAGACCAACCCCGACTGGCTGGTGGAGCCCGCGCCCGCCACCGAGGTCGCCGACCGCGCCTCCCTCAACGGCGGCGTCGGGGCCGACGCCTCGTTCGGCAAGGTCGACGGCTCGCCGGTGGACGCCCTCGACCCGGAGGTGCAGGCCAAGCAGGCGGAGTCGGACGCCGACGACCGCCGCGACCGCGGGGACTCCCGCCCGTGACGTGACGGCCCGGACACCGGAGGCGGTGCGACACGACCGGCAGGAGGGCGGCGGACCCGTGACGGGTCCCGCCGCCCTCCTGCCGTACGCACCCGTCACCGTCCGGAAGGCGCGGGCAGCGGCAGGACCTCCTCCTCGGCCTCCGGGTCGGCGATCTGCGCGGGCACCCCGCGCAGGGCGTACAGCGCCACGACGGCGCCGACGGCGAGCAGCGCCGCCCCCACCACGGTGGTGACCTGGACGCTGTGGCAGAAGGCGTCCTTCGCGGCCGCCAGCAGCGCGGCCCCGTCCGCCCCCGGCACCCGGGCGGCCGCCTCGGCGGCCCCGCCCACCGACTCGCGGGCGGCGTCCGCGGCGCCCGCGGGCAGTCCCGCGGGCAGGGCGAGGGCGTCACGGTAGACCGCGCCGAGCAGCGAGCCGAGGACCGCGATGCCCAGCGAACCGCCCATCTCCATGGCGGTCTCCGAGACGGCGGCGGCCGCGCCCGTCCGCTCCTTGGGGGCACTCGCGAGGATCGTGTCGTTGGTGACCGAGACGATCAGGATGATGCCCGCGCCGTTGGCGACCAGCGGCGCCAGCAGCTCCCAGTACGGCGTCCCGGGCGTGGAGAGCCGGCCGAGCACCGCGGTGCTCGCGGCCAGCAGCACCAGGCCGAGGGCCACCACCCGCGCCCGGCCGAGCCGCGGGATCAGCGCGGTGGCCGGCGGAGCGGCGAAGGCCGCGGCCAGCGGGCCGGGGAGCAGGGCCAGCCCCGCGGTGAAGGGCGACCAACCGCGGACGACCTGGAAGTACAGGGAGAAGGCGAGCGACAGTGTGGACGAGGCGAAGATCATGACCAGGTTGGCGCCGACGGCGCCGCTGAAGGCGGGGTTGCGGAACAGACGCAGGTCGATCAGGGGCTCCTCGACCCGGACCTGGCGGCGGGCGAACAGGACCAGGGCCGCCGTCCCGATCGCCGCGGCGATCCACACCGGCGCATGGTCCACGCCGTCCCGGAAGCCCTCCTTGACGGCGTAGATGGCGCCCACGACACCGACGACCGACAGCGGCACGCCGATCCAGTCCAGCCGTCCCGGCCGCGGGTTGCGGGACTCCGGCAGGACCAGGGCGCCGGCCACGAGGACGACCGCCATGAGCGGGACGTTGATCAGGAAGACCGAGCCCCACCAGAAGTGGTCCAGCAGCAGACCGCCCACCACAGGGCCGAGCGCGAAGCTCGCGGCGGCGATGCCGCTGCTGATCCCGATCGCCGTGGTGCGCTCCTTGGGGTCGGTGAAGGCGTGGCGTACGACGGAGAGCGTCGAGGGCACCATCGCCGCCCCGGCGACGCCGAGCAGCGCGCGGCCGGCGATCAGCGCCCCGGGGGTCGGTGCGTAGGCGGTGAGCAGCGAGGCCACGCCGAAGGCGGCGGCACCCAGCAGCATCATCCGCTTGCGGCCGAGCCGGTCGCCGAGGTTGCCCATGACGACCAGCAGGCCGCCCATGGCGAAGCCGTAGACGTCGGAGATCCACAGGATCTCGGTGCCGGACGGGCCCATGTCCTTCAGCAGCGACGGGATCGCGTAGTTGAGCACGCTGTTGTCGATCCCGAGGAGCATGGCGGCCAGGCAGCAGACCGCTAGTGCGGCCCAGCGGTGGCGGGTGGGGGCCGCGGGCGTCACGGCCGCGGCGTCATGTTTGCGTGCGGGATTCGTCATGACCGACACGGTGCGCGCGGGCGCTGACCGGCCGCGCACCGTGCGCTGACCGGCGGCCGCCCGGGCCCGGTCAGCGTGCGGTCAGCCCGGTCAGTGCCCGCAGCGCCCGGTCGGCGGGGAGGCCCGCACCGCGCGCGTACGCCTCCTGGTGGGCCGGATCGCCGAGGGCGGCCCGTGCGGCGCCCTCGGTGCGGGCGGCGTCGGGACCGGCCGGCACCTCGGTGCCGCGCAGCGCACTTGCCACGCCCAGCAGTTCCGCGGCCCGTGCGGGGTCGCCCTCGGCAAGCGCGAGGCCGGCGAAGGCGTCGGCGAGGTTCGCCGCCAGCGGCAGGTCGCGGGCCCCGTGCTCCACACCCGCGGCCTCGCGCAAGTGCCCGCGGGCGAGGGCGGTGTCGCCCTCCTCCTGGGCGATCCTGCCGAGGGCGATGTGCGCCTCGGCACGGGCGCTCTCGCCGGTGTACCAGCCGTCCAGGGACTCGGACAGGGCCAGCCCCGACAGCCGCCGCGCCTCGGCGGGGTCGCCGGTCAGCCGGGCGCACTCGCCGAGGCCCAGGTGGGCCCCGGCGAACATCTCCCGGGCGCCGCAGCCGCGGGCGAGCTCCAGCCCGCGCGTGAAGTCGGCCCGGGCCTGCTCGTACCGTCCCGCCCGCAGGCCGCACCTGCCGCGTTCGCCGAGCAGCTCGGCGACGCTCTCGGTGGCGCCCAGCTCGGCGGCGTGGCCGAGGGCCTCGTCGATCAGCCCCACGGCCCGCGCCACGTCACCGCGGGCCCCGGACAGCCAGGCCAGCTGCGTGAGGGCCATGGTGGCCCCCCAGCGGTCGCCCAGGGCGCGGAACCCGGCGAGGGCCCGGTCGAACTCCGTCTCGGCCGCGGCGATGTCACCGCCGACCATCCACGCGTGGAACCCCGAGCCGACGTGGACCAGGGCCCGCTGCCAGGGCTCGACGAGGCTCGCCGCGCCGTCCGCGTACCGGGCGTACGTCTCGTCGTCGGGCACTCCCGCGAAGGGCGCCCAGAGCAGGTTGAGCACGGGGTAGCGGCGGGCCATGCCGCCGAGCCCGGCGACGACGTCCGTGGCGGCCGCCAGGTGGACGGCGAGTTCGGCCTGGTCCGCGGTGACGGAGGCGGCGGTGATCACGCACAGCGCGTACTCCTCGGCCAGCCCGGGCGGCGCACAGGGCCCGGTCACCGCCAGCAACTCGCTAGCAGGCCGGGCGCCCTCGTAGCGCATGCCGCGCAGCATCCAGTACGTGCACAGGGCCGCGAGCAGCCGCAGCGCCACGGCGGTGTCGCCCGCGGCCACCGAACCGCCCAGCGCGGCGTGCAGGTTGTCGTGGTCGGCCGCGAGCCGGCGCAGCCACTCCAGCTGCTCGGCCCGGCGCAGCCGCGGGTCGGCGGTCAGCGCCAGGTCGAGGAAGTACGCGGCGTGCGCCCCGCGCAGCGCCTCCGACTCGCCCGCCTCGGCAAGGCGTTCGGCGGCGTACGCCCTGATGGTCTGGAGCAGCCGGTAGCGCACACCGCCGCCGTCGCCCTCCGGACGGTCCACCACCACCAGCGACTTGTCGGCGAGGGAGGCGAGCAGGTCGAGCACGTCCTCGGCGTCGATGGCGTCGCCGTCCGCCGGGCCGGCCGCGGGTCCCGCGCAGATCGCCTCGGCGGCCGGGAGGGTCCAGCCTCCGGCGAAGACGGAGGCGCGGCGCAGCACGGTCCGCTCGTCCTCGGGCAGCAGCTCCCAGCTCCAGTCCACGACCCCGCGCAGGGTTCGCTGACGGGGCTGGGCGGTGCGGCTGCCCCGGGAGAGCAACCGGAAGCGGTCACCGGGCCCCGCGAGCACGTCACCGAGCCGGTCGGCGACGTCGGCGGCGGACAACGACCGCAGCCGGGCGGCGGCCAGCTCGATGGCGAGCGGGACGCCGTCCAGGGCCCGGCAGATCCGGGCGGCGGCCTCGGCGTCGGGCAGCCTGCCGGACGGACTCACGGCGGCGGCCCGCTCGAGGAGCAACCGGACGGCGGGGGAGCCGAGCACGTCCTCCTCGGGCGCGCCGGGGGCCGGCAGCGGCAGCGGTTCGAGCGGGCAGAGCGTCTCGCCGTTGACCCCGAGCGCCTCCCGGGTGGTCGCCAGGACCCGCACCCGCGGGCAGGCGGCCAGCAGCTCCGCGGTGATGCGGGCGACGTCGGCGATCAGGTGCTCGCAGTTGTCCAGCACGAGGAGCACGTCCCGGTCGGTCAGCGCGGCCATGAGTCGGGCGAGCGGCGAGCCCTCCGGCCCCCCGGTCTCACGCCCGGCGGCCCCGGGGAGCAGACCCGCCTCCCGCAGGCCCAGGGCCCCCGCGATCGCCTGCGGCACCTCGGAGCCGTGGGTCAGCCCGGAGAGGTCCACGAAGCAAACCTCCCCCGTGTGCCGCCCGGCCGCCTCCACCGCGGTACGGGTCTTGCCCGCACCGCCCGGGCCGATCAGGGTGACCAGCCGGGCGTCACCGAGCCGCTCCCCGATCCGTGCCAGCTCCTGCTCACGGCCGATGAAGCTGGTCAGCTGGGCGGGCAGCCCGTGCCGGAGGAGCGGCGCGGACGGACTCCCGGCGGACGATGTTTCACGTGAAACACCCGAAGACCGGGCATCCGGCACGCCTTCGCTGCCCCCGGCGACTGCGGCCGGCGCGGTACGGGCGGGCACCGGCTCGCCGCGCAGCACCGCCAGATGCGCCTCCGCCAGTTCCGGGCCCGGGTCGGCGCCGAGGGACTCGGCGAGTTCACGCCGTGCGTCCTCGTACACCCGCAGCGCCTCGGACTGGCGGCCGCAGCCGTACAGCGCCCGCATCAACTGGGCGCGCAGCCGTTCCCGCAGCGGGTACCGGGTGACCAGTTCCTGCAGTTCGGCGACGAGTTCCTGGTGGTGCCGGGCGTCCAGCGTCAGCTCGGCCGCGATACGGTCCTCCACCGCCGCGATCCGCAGTTCCTCCAGCCGCGCCACCTGCGCCCGCGCGAAGGGCGCGTCGCCCACGTCCGCCAGGGCCGAGCCCCGCCACAGTTCCAGCGCACCGCGCAGCAGGCCCGCGGCCCGCCCGGGCTCACCCGCGGCCAGCGCCTCCCGCCCCTCGGCCGCGAGCCGCTCGAAGCGGTGCACGTCCACCTCGTCAGGGGTGACCACCAGCCGGTAGCCGCCCGGATGGCGCTCGATGGGCACGGCGACGGCCGCGCGCAGCCGCGAGACCTGGGACTGCAGCGCGTTGCCGACCCCGGCCGGCGGCTCGTCCCCGTACAGCCCGTCGATCAGCCGCTCGGCGCTGACGATCCGGCCCGCCTCCAGCAGCAGCATCGCCAGCAGCGCCCGCCGGCCCGGGCCTCCGACGGCGGCGGTGCCCCCGTCGTCCCGCAGCGCTCTCGTCTCCCCCAGAATGCCGAACCGCACGCCGCCGATTCTGCCGCACGGGTCCGCGGCCGGCACCGGGTCCCGGGAACACGACAGGCCGGGACCTCCATGAGGTTCCCGGCCCGGTCGGACGGTGTGGAGCCTAGGGGAGTCGAACCCCTGACATCCGCCATGCAAAGACGGCGCTCTACCAACTGAGCTAAGGCCCCGTGCCGCAGACCAGCGTACCGGCTGCGGAGAGGATCACCGACCGAGTATCGGGGGTCCGTAGGATGACGGGCAAGTTCGCGGCCGCAAAGGTCCCCCGTCAGGAGCCCGCAATGGACACCTCGCAGCCGGACGCCACCACCCGCGTCCAGGACATGCAGCGCACCTGGTACGGCGAGCCGCTGGGCGTGCTGTTCCGCCGCCTCATGGAGACCCTGGGGCTGAACCAGGCGCGGCTGGCGGGGGTGCTGGGGCTGTCGGCGCCGATGCTCTCCCAGTTGATGAGCGGGCAGCGCGCGAAGATCGGCAATCCCGCGGTCGTACAGCGGCTCCAGGCGCTGCAGGAGCTCGCCGCGGAGGTGTCCGGCGGAGCGGTGGCCGCGGCGGACGCCGTGCCGCGGATGGAGGAGATCCGCGGTTCCGAGGGCTCGCCCCTGCTCGGCACCACCCAGAGCGCGACCGGAACGCCGCTGCCGCCCGCGCGCAGGGTCGTCCACGAGATCCGCTCGCTGCTGCACGGGGTGGCCTCGCCCGCCGAGATCTCCGAAGCGGCCGATTCCCTCGCCCACCGCCACCCCCAACTGGCAGAGTTCCTCAGGGTGTACGGTGCCGGGCCGTCCGACGCGGCGGTCCGGGACTACGAGGCGCGGAAGCAGGGGGCAGACGCACGCCATGGGTGAGGTCTTCGCGGGCCGGTACGAACTGGTCGATCCGGTCGGGCGCGGCGGGGTGGGCGCGGTGTGGCGCGCCTGGGACCGGCGGCGCGGTCGCTACGTGGCGGCCAAGGTGCTGCTGCAGAGCGACGCCCACGCCCTGCTGCGCTTCGTACGGGAGCAGGCGCTGCGCATCGACCACCCGCACGTCCTGGCCCCCACGAGCTGGGCGGCCGACGACGACAAGGTGCTGTTCACCATGGACCTGGTGCGCGGCGGCTCGCTGTCGCACCTCATCGGCGACTACGGCCCGCTGCCGGCGCGCTACGTCGGCGGCCTGCTCGACCAGTTGCTCTCCGGCCTGACGGCCGTGCACGCCGAGGGCGTGGTGCACCGGGACATCAAGCCCGCGAACCTCCTGATGGAGGCGACCGGCACCGGGCGCCCGCACCTGCGGCTGTCGGACTTCGGCATCGCCATGCGCAAGGGGGAGCCCCGGCTCACCGCGGCCAACTACGTCGTCGGCACCCCTGGTTACTTCGCCCCGGAACAGCTGCTCGGCGCCGAGCCCGACTTCCCCGCCGACCTGTACGCGACCGGGCTGGTCGCGCTCTACCTGCTCGGCGGCAACAAGCCCGACGCGGAGGCGATCGTCACCCAGTACATCCACGGCATGCCCCGGGCCCCGCAGGGCGTCCCCGGCCCGCTGTGGGAGGTGATCGGCACCCTGCTGCAGCCGGACCCGGAGGCCCGCTTCCGCACCGCCGCGGGCGCCCGCAAGGCCCTGGCGGCGGCGGTGGAGCTGCTGCCGGACCCCGAGCAGGACGAGGAGGCCGTCGAGGTCTTCGACCAGATCGGGCCGCTGCCCGCCGGCTTCTCCCCCGACGGACCGGTGGACCCGGCGCCGTCCGTGGAGGAGACCGGGAGCTTCCGCCTGCCGCCGCCCGCATCGGCCCCGCGGCCCGCCGCGACGGCTCCGACGCCGCCCACACCGCCGACGCAAGCGCCGGTCACCCCGGCGCCCACGCGTCCGTACACGGCCACCGTGGCGGGTGCCGGTGCCCCGGTGGCCGTCGCTGGCGCCGCCGTCGCCCAGCCTCTGCCGCCGCTGATCGCACCGGCCGTGCCCGCCGTCCGGGCCGGCGCACCGGCGCCGACGCACCGGCCCGGCCCTCCCGCCAAGGTCGTCGTGCCGATGCTGCTCGTCGCAGCCCTCTGCTTCGCCTTCGGCTTCTGGGCCCTGTCAGCGTCCTCCTGAGGTCGCGGCCGGCGCGCGCCGCGCGGCCACCGTCCAGACCGCGAGCGAGAGCAGCAGCACGGTGCCGGCGCCCAGGGCCGCGAAGCCCAGGGCGCGCAGCAGCGGGCTGCCGGAGCCGGGCTCCCCGGGGAGGCCCAGGTCCTCGCCGGGGTCACCGTCGTACGACGGCCCCGCCTGCGCGGCGCCCTCGACGTTGATCCGCAGCGTGACCGGGACGGCGCCGTCGACGAAGCCCGCGACCTCCGGGTGCACCGACACCGCCAGGTAGTAGGAGCCGTCGAAACGGGCCGCCGACACCGCGTCGCCGCTCTCGTAGCGGTTGGCGTAGGCGACCTTCCCGGTCGTGGCGGTGACGGAGGTCTGTTCCCCCGAGTAGGAGGCCGTGTCGCCGCCGATGAAGGCCCAGCGCGGGTTGTAGACCTCCACGCGCACACCGGAGCCGCTGTAGCCGCCCGGCTTCGTCACGTCCGCGTTGGCGAAGTCCGCCGCGGCCCAGGCCTGTTGTCCCCAGCCGACCGGCACCCGGTAGAAGCGCGTCTGCCCGGGCAGCACCTCGTCCTTCCAGACCCCGGCGCCGAGGGCCCCGGCATGGGCGAAGTCCGCGCCGCCGGTGGCCCCGCGGGCGGTGCCGCTCGCGGGCACCGGCGTCTGCGTGCCCGGGCTGAGGGCGGGGCCGGGCGTGGCGCCGCCGGTGAGCCCCGGCTCGTTGGTGAACCGGATCTGCAGCGGCCAGGGCGCGGCGTCCGAGGTGCCCTGCGAGATGCGGGTCACCTCCAGGACGTACGCGTGCGCCTGCCGGCACGGCCCGTCCTCGCCGATGGTCCGCTTGACCCAGGTGCCGATGGGCCGTGCCGCCCCGTCGGCGGAGAACGTCCGGCGGTCGCTGTCGCAGCGGGTGCCGTCGGTGCTCGTCAGCGTCAGCTCGATGCCGTCCCCGTACGCGACCTCGGTGCCCGGGCGGGGCAGCGCGAAGACCGCGAGGTAGGCCGAGCGCACCGCGTCCAGGTCGAGGGCGTAGTTCTTGCCGCCCTCTTCCGCCGCCAGGCTGTCCCGGTACAGGACTCCGGGCTTGAGCTGCGGGGCGTCCGCGGTGCTCGCCCGGCCGCGTACCTCCTCGCCCTGCGGCTGCCAGGAGGGGACGGCCGGGTCGGCGTACGCCGCTCCCGCCGGTCCCGCCAGCAGCGCGAGCGCCGCCGCCACCGATGTGAGTGCCCTGCGGATCATGCCCCGTCCTTCCGCCTGCGGCCCAGCAGGGCCACCGTCCCGACCCCGGCGAGCGCCACCGCGCCACCCGCGGCCGCCGCCATCGCGTCGCCCGTCGTCATGAGGCCCCCGCCGTCCGCGGGGGCTGCGGCCGCCGTGGTGTCCCCGGCCACCGCCCGTTCCCCGCCGTCCCGGCCGGCGGCCGAACCGCCGCCGCGCGCGGGCGCGTCGTACTCCGGACCGGCCAGTTCCGTCCCGGTCACGTCCACCCGCAGGACGACCCCCACCGCCGCGTTCCGCGCCAGCCCTGCCGCGCCCGGCCCGAGCGAGACCGCGACGTAGTGCTCGCCCGCCGTGCGGGCGCCCCGGGCGCTTCCGCCGGCGACCCAGCGGTTGGTCCAGGTCACGGGTACCGTGCCGAGCCCCACCGACAGCGGGCGCCCGTAGTAGCCGCGGCGTTGCGAGGCCCCGGAGGCGTCGCCCAGCGGCTGCCGTCCCGGCCCGTACGCGGCCGTCGCCACGAAGGACGAGGCCGTGGAACCACCCTTCAGCAGCGGTTCGTTGGCGAAGTCGGCGGTGTACGTCAGCCGCTGTCCCCAGCCGACCCGCACCTTGTAGAAGCGCGTCTGACCGGGCAGCAGCGTGTCCCGCCAGATGCCCCTGCCGAGCCGGCGCGCGTCGTTGAACCCCGTGCCGCCCTCGACGTCCCGCGGTGCGCCCGTCAGAGCCGCCGGCGGGTCCCCGTAACGGGTCGCGGCCGGTGCCGGGGTGGCACCCGCCGGGAACGGCCGCTCGGAGCCGTACCGCAGCTCCAGGGGCCAGCGGGCGCGGTCGGAGCCGGCGGCGCTGGTGCGGTGCACGGAGAGCACGTAGCGCCCCGCCCCGTCGCAGGCGCCGTCGTGGTCGTCACTGGGAATCCGGCTGACGGCGCCGCCGATCACCATCGCGCCCTCGTCCTGCCCGAAGTGCGCGGTGTCCGAGCCGCAGGTGAGGGGGTACCTGCCGGTGGCCGCCAGCCGCAGCTCGACGCCGTCCCCGTACGCGGCCTTCACCCCCGGCCGCGGCACCGCGGTCACCGCCAGGTCTGCTGTGGAAGCCGCGTCCAGCGTCATCGCGTACCAGCGGGTCTCGCCGGGCCCGATGTCGTCGACGTACGGGCCGGGGGACAGCCCGGGCGCACCGGTGGCGCTCGTCCCGCCGTCCACCCGTCGGCCCTGGAGGCGGTACGCGTCCGCGCTCAGCCGGGAGGCCCGCGTCAGCTGCCGTACGAGCGAGGCGGCGTCGGGGGCCTCCCGGTAGCTGCCGTGACCCGCCTCGGCGATGCACTCCAGCTGCTCGCGGGCACCGCCGCGCACCTGGAAGCCGATGGTGTCGATCCGCAGGTCCACGCCCTGCCCGGCCAGCCGTGCCGCCACCTCGCAGGGCTCGGGCGCCCCGCAGGTGTCCTCGCCGTCGGAGACCAGCACGATCGTGCGCCGCCCGCCCTGGGGCAGGTCGGCGGCCGCCTTCTGCAGCGACAGCCCGATGGGGGTGTCCCCCTGGGGCCGCACCCCGGCAACGGCCTGCTTCAGGGCGTCCCGGTCCAGCGGCCGCACGGGCTCCAGCAGACGGGTGTCGTCGCAGCCGTGCTGCTTGCCCGCACCGTAGACCCGCAGTCCCGTCGGGTAGCCGTCCGGCAGCGCGTCCACGACGGCGCCGACGGCCTTCCTGGCCGCCGTCATGCGGGCGCCCGCCATGGAGCCGGAGGAGTCCAGCACCATGACCAGCCCGTCGCCGTCGTCCACGGCCCGGGCCCGGGCCGTCCCGGCCGGGCCCAGCAGGGCGGCCAGTACCAGCAGCCCGCACGCAGCCGCCCACAGCGGCTCCACGGGCCCGCACGGCAGCGCCTTCCCTCGTCGCATGTGCTGTTCCCCCTCGCACATCGTCGGCCTCAGCGAAGCTATTGATTTGCGACAGCAAATACAAGCGGATCGCATCACGGTCGGGCAACAACGCCCGGACAACAACGGCCGGGCGACCGCGGGCGGACATGACGAGGCCCCGACCACATCGTGATCGGGGCCTCGGGAATCCTTCGTCCGGGCTGTGCCGTCTCAGACGCTCGCGCCGGAACCCGCCGGAACGGAGTCCGTGGCCTCCGTCCACAGGTCCTGCTCGGCGCGGTCCGCCTGGATCTGGCGGTACACGAGGAGACCGCCGATGGCGGCCAGTGCGACCAGGAGAAACTTCTTCACCGCGCGACCTCGTCCTTCTTGCGTTGGGGGTCTTCCGACGGGCCCGACTATACACACCGGTCGATATCGAACGGTGACCTGCCACCGGAACCAACTGCGCGGCCGCGGACAAGGAAACGGCCCGTACGGATGATCCGTACGGGCCGTTCACGCGGTGGGGCTAACAGGACTTGAACCTGTGGCCTCTTCCTTATCAGGGAAGCGCTCTAACCGTCTGAGCTATAGCCCCGCGCTGCGTTGAAAGATTAGCGCACCCGGGGCCGTGGCCCAAAATCGGTTACTCGTCCTCCGCCAGAGTCAGCTCGATCCCGCCCACCATGCCGGCCGACATGTTGTAGATGAAGGCGCCCAGCGTCGCCAGCGCCGTGGCCAGCACGACGTCGATAACGGCGATGACCGCCGTGAAGGTCAGCACGCGCGACAGCGACAGGAACGACACCAGGTCGAACCCGCCGTCCGAGCCGGACGACGTGGCCTCGCTGAGCGTGCCGCCGACCGTGGTGAAGACGCCGATGGCGTCCATCACCATCCACAGCACCGCGACCGCGATGACCGTGCAGATGCCCAGCGCGATGGAGAGCAGGAAGCTGACCTTCATCACCGACCACGGGTCGGCCTTCGCCACCCGCAGCCGCGCCTTGCGCGTGCGCGGGACGGTACGGGCCGCCGGACGCGGCTGGCGGACGCCCGCGGTCGCGGGGGGCCCGGCCGGGGGCGCGTACGCCTGGGGCGGCTGGTGCGGGTCCTGGGGCAGCTGCGGCGCCTGCTGCGGCTGCTCGGCGACCGGGCCGGCGGGTACACCGCCGTAGGTCTGCTGGTGCACAGCGTGCTGGTGCTGCGCTGGACGGGTGTCGGTCACGGTGATTCCCCCCTGGTGCGGGCCGTTGTCCGTACGTGGGCCAGGGGCACCGCCGATCGCGTCCGGAACGGCGGCCGGCATCGGCTGCCCTCCGTCCGCGCCCGTCCCACCCGCGGCGCCCTCGGCTCCACTCACGGCTTTCTACTCCTCCGACTCGGCGGCCAGGGGCTGCTCGCCCTCGGCCTCTTCGGCGGCGACGACCTCTTCGGCCTCCGCCCCCGCCTCGGCATTGCGGGCGACGCCCACGACTGCATCCTTTTTACCGAGGTTGATCAGTTGGACGCCCATGGTGTCACGCCCGGTTTCCCTGATCTCGTTGACACGGGTGCGGATCACACCGCCGCCGAGGGTGATGGCGAGGATCTCGTCGGTCTCCTCCACCACCAGCGCCCCGACCAGGGAACCCCGGTCCTCGACGATCTTGGCCGCCTTGATGCCGAGTCCGCCGCGCCCCTGGACCCGGTACTCGTCCACACTGGTGCGCTTGGCGTACCCGCCATCGGTGGCGGTGAAGACGAACGTACCCGGTCGCACGACATTCATCGAGAGCAGTTCGTCCCCTTCGCGGAAGCTCATGCCCTTCACGCCCGAGGTCGCACGGCCCATCGGCCGCAGCGACTCGTCCGTCGCGGTGAACCGGATGGACTGCGCCTTGCGGCTGACCAGCAGCAGGTCATCGGCCGGTCCGACCAGCTCGGCACCGATCAGCAGGTCCTCGCTGCCGTCCTCGGTCTCCCGCAGGTTGATCGCGATGACACCGCCCGAGCGGGGGGAGTCGTAGTCCTTCAGCGAGGTCTTCTTCACCAGGCCCGACCGGGTGGCGAGCACCAGGTAGGGCGCCGCGTTGTAGTCGCGGATGGCCAGCACCTGGGCGATCTGCTCGTCCGGCTGGAAGGCCAGCAGGTTCGCCACGTGCTGCCCGCGGGCGTCGCGGCCGGCGTCCGGCAGCTCGTACGCCTTGGCGCGGTAGACCCGGCCCTTGTTGGTGAAGAACAGCAGCCAGTGGTGGGTGGTGGTGACGAAGAAGTGGTCGACGATGTCGTCTTCCCGCAGCTTCGTGCCGCGCACGCCCTTGCCGCCGCGCTTCTGCGAGCGGTAGTCGTCGGTCTTGGTGCGCTTGACGTAGCCGCCGCGGGTGATCGTGACGACGATGTCCTCCTCGGCGATCAGGTCCTCGATGGACATGTCGCCGTCGAAGGGCACCAGGGCCGAGCGCCGGTCGTCGCCGAACTTCTCGACGATCGCCGTCAGCTCCGTGCTGATGATGCCGCGCTGCAGCTCGGGCGAGGCCAGGATGCGGTTGTACTCGTTGATCTTCGCCTGGAGCTCGTCGTGCTCCTGGACGATCTTCTGCCGCTCCAGGGCCGCAAGGCGGCGCAGCTGCATCTCCAGGATCGCGTTGGCCTGGATCTCGTCGATCTCCAGCAGGCCCATCAGGCCTTCACGCGCCACGTCCACGGTCGCGCTGCGCCGGATCAGGGCGATGACCTCGTCGATCGCGTCCAGGGCCTTCAGCAGACCGCGCAGGATGTGGGCGCGCTCCTCGGCCTTGCGCAGCCGGAACCGCGTCCGGCGGACGATGACCTCGATCTGGTGGGTCACCCACTGCTTGATGAACTGGTCCAGCGAGAGCGTGCGCGGCACGCCGTCCACCAGCGCCAGCATGTTGGCGCCGAAGTTCGTCTGCAGGTCGGTGTGCTTGTAGAGGTTGTTCAGCACCACCTTGGCGACGGCGTCGCGCTTGAGCACGATCACCAGGCGCTGTCCGGTGCGCGAGGAGGTCTCGTCGCGGACGTCGGCGATGCCGCCCACCCGGCCGTCCTTCACCAGGTCGGCGATCTTCTGCGCCAGGTTGTCCGGGTTGACCTGGTACGGCAGCTCGGTGACGACCAGGCACTGCCGGCCCTGGATCTCCTCGACCTCGACGACCGCGCGCATCGTGATGGAGCCGCGGCCGGTGCGGTACGCCTCCTCGATGCCCTTGCGGCCCACCACCAGGGCGCCGGTCGGGAAGTCGGGACCCTTGATGCGCTCGATGAGGGCTTCGAGCAGCTCCTCGTTGGACGCCTCCGGGTTGGCCAGGTACCACTGGGCGCCCTCGGCGACCTCGCGCAGGTTGTGCGGCGGGATGTTGGTCGCCATGCCGACCGCGATGCCGGCGGAGCCGTTGATCAGCAGGTTGGGGAAGCGCGACGGCAGGACCGTCGGCTCCTGGTTGCGGCCGTCGTAGTTGTCCTGGAAGTCGACGGTGTCCTCGTCGATGTCCCGGACCATCTCCATGGACAGCGGCGCCATCTTGCACTCGGTGTACCGCATGGCGGCGGCCGGGTCGTTGCCCGGGGAACCGAAGTTGCCGTTGCTGTCGACCAGCGGCATGCGCATCGACCACGGCTGGGCCAGGCGCACCAGCGCGTCGTAGATCGAGGAGTCGCCGTGCGGGTGGTAGGTACCCATGACGTCGCCGACGACACGGGCGCACTTGTAGAAGCCGCGCTCCGGGCGGTAGCCGCCGTCGTACATCGCGTACAGCACGCGGCGGTGGACGGGCTTGAGGCCGTCCCGGACGTCGGGCAGCGCGCGCGACACGATGACGGACATCGCGTAGTCGAGGTAACTGCGCTGCATCTCCGTCTCGAGGCCCACGGCCTCGATCCGCGTCGTGGTGTCCGCCTCGGCGGCGCCCGCGGCGTCCTGCGGGGTGCCGGGCGTGACAGGGGTGTTCTCGTCGGCCATTGCTGGTCAAAGTCCTTTCGGGCGGCGGCTGATGGGGGCCGACTCAGATGTCGAGGAAGCGGACATCCTTGGCGTTGCGCTGGATGAAGGAGCGCCGGGCCTCGACGTCCTCGCCCATCAGCACCGAGAACAGGTCGTCGGCGAGGGCCGCGTCGTCCAGGGTGACCTGGCCGAGCACACGGTGGTCGACGTCCATCGTGGTGACCCGCAGTTCCTCGGCGTTCATCTCGCCGAGGCCCTTGAAGCGCTGAATCGAGTCCTCGCGCACGCGCTTGCCGTTCTGGCGGCCCAGCTCGATCAGGGCGTCGCGCTCGGAGTCGGAGTACGCGTACTCGAAGTCGTCCCGGCCCCACTTGATCTTGTAGAGCGGGGGACGGGAGAGGTACACGTGGCCCGCCTCGACCAGCGGCCGCATGAAGCGGAAGAGGAAGGTCAGCAGCAGGGTGTTGATGTGCTGGCCGTCCACGTCGGCGTCCGCCATCAGGATGATCTTGTGATAGCGCAGCTTCGAGATGTCGAAGTCCTCGTGCACACCGGTGCCGAAGGCCGAGATCAGCGCCTGGATCTCGGTGTTCTGCAGGATCTTGTCGATCCGCGCCTTCTCCACGTTCAGGATCTTGCCGCGGATCGGGAGGATCGCCTGGTACTGCGGGTTGCGGCCGGACTTGGCCGAGCCGCCGGCGGAGTCACCCTCGACGATGAAGATCTCGCACTTGGCGGGGTCGTTGGACTGGCAGTCGCTCAGCTTGCCCGGCAGCGACGCCGTCTCCAGCAGGCCCTTGCGACGCGTCAGGTCGCGCGCCTTGCGGGCCGCGACGCGGGCGGTGGCCGCCTGGATGGACTTGCGGATGATGTCCGAGGCCTCGTTGGGGTTGCGGTCCAGCCAGTCCGTCAGGTGCTCGTGCACGACCTTCTGGACGAAGGTCTTCGCCTCGGTGTTGCCGAGCTTGGTCTTCGTCTGGCCCTCGAACTGCGGCTCGCCCAGCTTGACCGAGATGATCGCGGTCAGACCCTCGCGGATGTCCTCACCGGTGAGGTTGTCGTCCTTCTCGCGGAGCAGCTTCTTCTCGCGCGCGTACTTGTTGACCAGCGTGGTCAGCGCGGCGCGGAAGCCCTCCTCGTGGGTGCCGCCCTCGTGGGTGTGGATGGTGTTGGCGAAGCTGTAGACACCCTCGCTGTACTGGGTGTTCCACTGCATCGCGACCTCGACGGAGAGCATCCGCTCCTTGTCCTCCGCGTCGATGTCGATCACCGACGGGTGGACCGGCTCGCCCTTGCGCGAGTTCAGGTACTTCACGAAGTCGACGATGCCGCCCTCGTAGTGGTACGCGACCGAACGCGGCTGGCCCTCGTTCTCCACGTCCGCGTGCTCGGGACGCTCGTCGGTCAGCGAGATGGTCAGGCCCTTGTTGAGGAAGGCCATCTCCTGGAAGCGCCGCGACAGCGTCTCGAAGGAGTACTCGGTGGTCTCGAAGATGTCACCGTCGGCCCAGAAGGTCACGGTGGTGCCGGTCTCCGCGACCGGCTCGTTCTTCTGCAGCGGGGCGGTGGGCACACCGAGCTTGTAGTCCTGGGTCCAGCGGAAGCCCTCACGCTTGACCTCGACAGCGACCTTGTTCGACAGCGCGTTCACGACCGAGACGCCGACGCCGTGCAGACCGCCGGAGACGGCGTAGCCGCCGCCGCCGAACTTGCCGCCCGCGTGCAGCACCGTGAGCACGACCTCGACGGCGGGCTTTCCCTCGGACGGGACGATGTCCACAGGGATGCCGCGGCCGTTGTCGACCACGCGCACGCCGCCGTCGGGGAGGATCGTGACGTTGATGGTGTCCGCGTGACCGGCCAGTGCCTCGTCGACGGAGTTGTCGACGACCTCGTACACCAGGTGGTGCAGGCCGCGCTCGCCCGTCGAGCCGATGTACATGCCCGGGCGCTTGCGAACCGCGTCCAGGCCCTCAAGGACGGTGATCGCGCTGGCGTCGTACGCCCCGCCGGTGGCGGGCGCGGCGGAGCCGTCAGCTGCGGACGTATTGATCTCGTTGGGGTTGCCGGAATCGGCCACGAAGCGCCCTTTCTGGCACAGCATGAGCGGGGTCCCGCGGCGCGGAACCGGCTGCATCACTCGACATCGTTCGACTGGTCCCGCTGGGGTCCCCCGGTGCCGGAGGCCAGGGGCGGGCGGTACTGCTACCAGTCTACCGGTAGCGCCGACATAGATGGGGCTTTGGCGGTACCTGAGTTCCCGTGTACCCGACGGAAGTACCTCCAGCCGACTCCCCACACGCGGACCGGGTCCCAAAACGGCTCACGCGGGCGCACAGGGCTTCGACCCGATTACGCACAGCAGGTTCCCGGCCTATCCGTACGTATCGCCCGGCCCACGGCTCCCGGGAGCACGCAGACGGCCGTACGAACGCACCGGTCCTCCCGGCCCCAGGACCTTGATCAACTTCACGGTGCCGTGCCCGAGATCGGCGTTCAGCCTGGCCACGAGCGTCGGGGCGAGCAGCCGCAGCTGGGTCGCCCAGGCCGTGGAGTCGCACTGCACCGTGAGGACCCGGTCCTCCTCGTCGTACCGCTGCGGCTGGCAGTGCAGGGCCACGTCGTCGCCCACCAGTTCCGGCCAGCGGCCCATCACGCCGCCCACCGCCGCGGGGGCCTCCCAGCCGCGCTCGGTGATCAGCCGGCTGATCGCGGCGCCCAGGGGCAGCGGGTCCCGCCCGTCCGCCCGCGCACCACTGCGCAGGCCTCCGCGCCGGGCCTGCTTCTTCTGCTGGGCGGCCGCGCCCCTCGCGCGGGCCTGCTCCTTGGCGGCGCGCAACGCGACCCTGGCCAGGTCGACGCCGGACACCGGCTTGTCCTGGACGCCCGGCTCCTGCGCCGGCTGCGGTGGCTGCTGGTCCGTCATGCCCGCTCCACGCCGCCGTCCTCCACCGCGTACCGGGCGCCGACCAGCACGTCCGGTACGTCGTCGTCCACCGCCGCCGTCACCAGCACCTGCTCACCCGGGGCCACCAGCTCCGCCAGCCGGGTGCGGCGCCGGGCGTCGAGCTCGGCGAAGACGTCGTCGAGCACCAGCACCGGTTCGCCGCCGTCGGCGCGCAGCAGGTCGTACGAGGCCAGGCGCAGCGCCAGCGCGTACGACCAGGACTCGCCGTGGCTCGCGTACCCCTTGGCGGGGAGCTGTCCCAGCTTGAGGGAGAGGTCGTCCCGGTGCGGACCGACCAGGGTCACCCCGCGCTCGATCTCCTGCTTGCGGGCCTCGCCCAGGGCCTCCAGCAGCAGTCCGTACAGCTGCTCGCGGCCCGACGCCCCGGCGATCCGTTCGCCGATCGAACTGCGGTACTCCAGGACGACGGGGCCACCGCCCGGTGCCAGCTGCTCGTACGCCTTGTCCGCCAGCGGCTGCAGGGCCTGGGTGAGGTCCAGGCGCTGGGCCAGCAGCTCGGCGCCGGCCCTGGCCAGGTGCTGGTCCCAGATGTCGAGCGTGGACAGGTCGGCCCCGCGGCCGCCGTGGCGGCGGGCCATGGCGGCCGACTTCAGCAGGGTGTTGCGCTGCTTGAGGACCCGCTCGTAGTCGCTGCGGACGCCCGCCAGCCGGGGCGCCCGGGCGGTGAGCAGCTCGTCGAGGAAGCGCCGGCGCTCCCCGGGGTCGCCCTTGACCAGGGCCAGGTCCTCGGGGGCGAAGAGCACCGTCCTGACTATCCCCAGCAGGTCGCGCGGGCGGACCTGGGAGGAACGGTTGAGCCGGGCCCGGTTGGAGCGGCCCGGATTGATCTCCAGCTCGATCAGCTGTTGCCGCTCGCCCTGCACCACGGACGCCCGCACGATCGCCCGGTCCGCGCCCATCCGCACCAGCGGGGCGTCGCTCGCGACCCGGTGGCTGCCGAAGGTCGCCAGGTAACCGACCGCCTCGACCAGGTTGGTCTTGCCCTGGCCGTTGGGGCCGACGAAAGCGGTGACGCCCGGGTCGAGCGGGACCTCGACCCGGGCGTAGGAACGGAAGTCGGCGAGCGACAGATGCGCGACGTGCATGGCTGCGCGCCGCCTCCTTCCCGTGGGTGTGACTAGTGCTTCTCGACGGCGTGGCCGCCGAACTGGTTGCGGAGCGCGGCGATCATCTTCATCTGCGGGGAGTCGTCCTGGCGGGACGCGAAGCGCGCGAAGAGCGACGCGGTGATCGCGGGCAGCGGCACGGCGTTGTCGATGGCCGCCTCGACGGTCCAGCGGCCCTCGCCGGAGTCCTCCGCGTAGCCCTTGAGCTTGTCGAGGTGCTCGTCCTCGTCGAGGGCGTTGACGGCCAGGTCCAGCAGCCAGGAGCGGATGACGGTGCCCTCCTGCCAGGAGCGGAACACCTCGCGCACGTCGGTGACCGAGTGGACCTTCTCCAGCAGCTCCCAGCCCTCGGCGTAGGCCTGCATCATGGCGTACTCGATGCCGTTGTGGACCATCTTGGCGAAGTGGCCGGCGCCGACCTTGCCCGCGTGGACGGAACCGAAGTTCCCCACCGGCTTGAGGGCGTTGAAGACCGGCTGCACCCTCTCGACGTGCTCGGGCTCGCCGCCGTACATCAGCGCGTAGCCGTTCTCCAGGCCCCAGACGCCGCCGGAGACACCGCAGTCGACGAAACCGATCCCCTTGGCGGCCAGTTCCTCGGCGTGCTTCTCGTCGTCCGTCCAACGGGAGTTGCCGCCGTCGACGACCACGTCACCGGGGGAGAGCAGCTCACCGAGCTCGTCGATCGTCGCCTGGGTCGCGGCGCCGGCCGGCACCATCACCCACACCACCCGCGGGGCCGCGAGCTTGTCCACAAGTTCCTGCAGGCTGTGGACATCGGCGAGGTCCGGGTTGCGGTCGTAGCCGACGACAGTGTGACCGGCCTGGCGGATGCGCGTGCGCATGTTCCCGCCCATCTTGCCGAGACCGATGAGACCGAGCTCCATCGTTGATCCTTCGTTCGAAGCCTGCCTGACCTACGTCGAGCCTACGTCGGTACCTGCAGGGCGACGCGACCGGACAGGCCTCGCGTCAGCCGGACAGCCGGACCGGCATGATCAGGTACTTGTACGCGTCGTCGGCCTCGGCGTCGACCGCCGGACGGCCGCTGAGCAGCGCGGGCTTGGTCGACGTGGTGAACGACAGCTGCGCCACCGGCGAATCGATCGCGCTCAGGCCGTCCAGCAGGAAGGTCGGGTTGAAGGCGATCGAGATGTCGTCGCCCTCCAGCTTGGCGTCCACACGCTCCACCGCCTGTGCGTCGTCGCTGGAACCGGCCTCCAGGGTCAGCACGCCCTGCTCGAAGCTCAGCCGGACCGGCGTGTTGCGCTCGGCCACCAGGGCCACGCGCTTGACGGCCTCGACGAACGGAGCGGTCTCGATCACCGCGACGGAGTTGAACTCGGTCGGGAAGAGCGTCCGGTACTTCGGCAGGTCGCCCTCGAGCAGGCGGGTGGTGGTGCGGCGGCCCGCACCCTCGAAGCCGATCAGGCCCTCGCCCGCGCCGGAGCCGGCCAGGGCGATGGCGACCGAGTCGCCGTTGGTGAGGGACTTGGCGGTGTCCAGCAGCGTCTTGGCGGGCACCAGGGCGACCGCGGAGATGTCCGGGGTCTCCGGCTTCCACAGGAACTCGCGGACCGCGAAGCGGTAGCGGTCGGTGGCGGCCAGCGTGACCGTGTCGCCCTCGATCTCGATCCGCACACCGGTGAGCACCGGCAGGGTGTCGTCACGGCCGGCGGCGATCGCGACCTGGGCGGCGGCCGCGGCGAAGACCTCGCCGGGGACGGTGCCGGAGGCGGTCGGCATCGCGGGCAGCGCCGGGTACTCGTCCACAGGCAGGGTGTGGAGTGTGAATCGCGAGCTGCCGCAGACGACGCTCACGCGCACGCCGTCGGTGGCGATCTCCACAGGCCTGTTGGGGAGCGCCCGCGAGATGTCGGCGAGCAGCCGGCCGGAGACCAGGACGGTGCCGTCCTCCTCGACGTCCGCCTCCACGGAGACGCGGGCCGAGACCTCGTAGTCGAAGCCGGACAGGCTCAGCTGGCCTTCCTCGGCCTTCAGCAGCAGGCCCGCCAGGACCGGCACCGGGGGACGGGCCGGGAGACTGCGGGCCGCCCAGGCCACTGCCTCCGCGAGTACATCGCGCTCCACCCGGATCTTCACCGGAACCGCCTCCTGCTGTTGCTGGCTGTCTGTGGCCGACTGTCTCTTGGCCCTGCTGGCCCTCTTGCCGGAGAACAGTCTGACAGCCGCCACGGACATGCGGTGCGGGTTGCGGTCAAGCCGGAGGGCGGGGAGGCGGACGGCCCGCGGCTCGGTTGTGCACAGGCCCCACTTCGAAGCAGGTTCCCCGGTAACTATCCCTGGTCGTAGTAATAGGGGGTGTGGATACCGTGGATAAGTGGTTCCGGTGCAGGTCAGGCCCTGTTTTTTATCCACCGCGCCTGTGGGTGGGGCCCGTGGACAACCCGGGCGATCTGTGGACGCCCGGAAGTTGTGCACACGCGATTCACAGGGAGGCTCCGGTTCTCCCCAGCGCTGTCCCCAGGAATACCCAGGTTCTCCCCAGCCCAACCCACCACGTTGGTGTGATGCGGTTCACTCCGATCGGTGAGCGGGTGTGTTCCGTTGCCGAACAGTGGACAGGACTGTGGAGAAGTGGTCCCTGACTGGGGACAACGGGCCCCTGCCTGTGGGCGGCCGGTGGACAACCGGGAGGGTGGCCTTGTGGGCGGCCGGAGCGTCCACAGTCTGTGGATCAGGGTTGCCCACAAATCCACACGGCCTCCAGCAGCCCGAATGAGTATCCCGCAGTCGTGCCTGTGGACACGTTCGGGACAACCCGGGCATCCCCAGGCTGTGGACGGGGGAAAACCGCCCCCGCCTGTGGAGAGACGTTCCTGTCCCCAAGACGCGGCCGGCGCAATCGAACAACGAGAAGCGCCCCGGGAGTTGGCCCGGGGCGCTGTGGAGGTCTCGGTGGACGCCGAGGGCGCTGCGCTCAGCTCTTGATGCGGTTGGTGAGCTCGGTGACCTGGTTGTAGATCGACCGCCGCTCGGCCATCAGGGAGCGGATCTTGCGGTCTGCGTGCATGACGGTCGTGTGGTCGCGGCCGCCGAACAGGGCGCCGATCTTGGGCAGCGACAGGTCCGTGAGCTCACGGCACAGGTACATGGCGATCTGCCGGGCCGTGACGAGCACCCGGCTGCGGGAGGAGCCCGAGAGGTCCTCCACGTCCAGACCGAAGTACGAGGCCGTCTCCGCCATGATCGCCTGCCCGCTGATCTCGGGGACGGAGTCCTCCCCGCCCGGGATCAGGTCCTTCAGCACGATCTCGGTGAGCTGGAGGTCCACCGGCTGCCGGTTGAGGCTGGCGAAGGCCGTCACGCGGATCAGCGCGCCCTCCAGCTCGCGGATGTTCCGCGAGATCCGGGAGGCGATGAACTCCAGCACCTCCGGCGGGGCGTTGAGCTGCTCCTGCACGGCCTTCTTGCGGAGGATCGCGATCCGGGTCTCCAGCTCGGGCGGCTGGACGTCGGTGATCAGGCCCCACTCGAAGCGGTTGCGCAGCCGGTCCTCCAGGGTCACCAGCTGCTTGGGCGGCCGGTCCGAGGAGAGCACGATCTGCTTGTTGGCGTTGTGCAGGGTGTTGAAGGTGTGGAAGAACTCCTCCTGCGTCGACTCCTTGCTCGCCAGGAACTGGATGTCGTCGACGAGCAGGATGTCCATGTCGCGGTAGCGCTTGCGGAACGCGTCCGCCTTGCCGTCGCGGATGGAGTTGATGAACTCGTTGGTGAACTCCTCGGAGCTCACGTAGCGCACCCGCGTACCCGGGTAGAGGCTGCGGGCGTAGTGCCCGATCGCGTGCAGCAGGTGCGTCTTGCCGAGGCCGGACTCCCCGTAGATGAACAGCGGGTTGTACGCCTTGGCCGGTGCCTCCGCGACGGCGACCGCCGCGGCGTGCGCGAAGCGGTTGGAGGCGCCGATGACGAAGGTGTCGAAGAGGTACTTGGGGTTCAGCCGCGCCGTGGGCTCGGCCGGGCCCACGGAACCACCCGAACCGCTCGCCCCCGTCCCGGCGCCCGTGGGGGAACCGGCCCCACCGCCGCCACCGGTGCGCGGCGTCGGCATGGTGGGCATGGCCGGCCGCTGCGGCGGCACCGGCTCCGGACGCCCCTGAGGCTGGTGGGGCGGGGGGATCTCGTAGCGGGAGGCGGGCGGCCGGTACGGCTCGCGCTCCTGGTAGTCGCCGAAGTGCTGCTGCTGCCAGCGGTCCACGGGCTCGTGGGGCGGCCAGCCGCCGGCACCGCCGGTGGGCCCGACCGCGTGGTCGGGGTAGGCCGGGCGCATCCGCGGGACCTCGCCGTAGCCGTGCGGCTGCTCGCCGTACCGGGCGGGCTCCGCCCCGTACACGGGGGGCTGCTGCTGGGCCTGCGACTGCGGCTCGGGGGCGACCGGGGCCGGCGGCGCGGGGGCCGCCTCCTGCTCGCCGCCCGAGGCCACGGCGATGGCGATGCCCACGGGGTGCCCGAACTCACGGCTGAGTACATCGGTGATCAGCGGGAGGAGTCGTCCCTCCAGCACGCTCTTGGCGAACTCGTTGGGGGCGGACAGCACCGCCGTGCCCGCGACGAGCGCCAGCGGCTGCGTCCGCTGCAGCCACTCCGCGTCCTTCGGCTTGAGGTCGTCGCTTTCGGCGAGCAATTTCTGCAGGACCCTGGGCCACACTGAGGCAAGATCGGCAGTTACGTCAGCCACAGTGCACGCTCTCTCGTCGGTCGCTGGTTGGTGCCGATGGGTCCCACGAAGGTGTGGTTCTTGGGACGGACGGGAATGTTTCGGGGTTTGGCCACGGTAGTCAGCGCGGGCTACCTGGTTCAAGTCGTTGTCCACAGGGTGTGCAAAACCACGTCCGGATGGCGGTGCCGACGGCCCGCGCCCCGGCGGGTTTGACCTGACGCCGCGGCCCCGCGTACCGTAACCAGGTCGAGTTGTCGATGGCTGCTGCCGCCTGCCTACCGATGGGCGAGGATCACCAAGGTGATCGTCAAGCGGTGCACACCTGAATGTTCCGCGAGTTTCTCGTGGGCGCACGGTGACAGCCAGGCGACGCCCCGCCACCACCCGATTCATCCTGGAGCCCCCGAGTGAGCAAGCGCACCTTCCAGCCGAACAACCGTCGTCGCGCCAAGACCCACGGCTTCCGGCTGCGTATGCGTACGCGTGCCGGCCGCGCCATCCTCGCGACCCGCCGCAGCAAGGGCCGCGCCCGTCTGTCCGCCTGATCGCACCGAAGCGCGAGGTGTGAGTCGTGCTGCCCAGCGGTAATCGGCTGAGGCGGCGCCAGGACTTCGCGACGGCGGTACGTCGAGGACGCCGGGCCGGACGGCCGCTCTTGGTCGTCCACCTGCGCACCGACAGTGACACAAGGGACCCGCACGCGGCGGGGGGGTGTGCTTCCCCGGCGCGTGCGGGTTTCGTCGTGAGCAAGGCCGTCGGTGACGCCGTGACCCGGAACCTGGTCAAGCGTCGGCTTCGTCACCTCGTCCGCGAACGTCTGTCCGTGCTGCCCCCCGGTAGCCTGGTAGTCGTACGAGCGCTGCCCGGTGCGGGTGACGCAGACCATTCACAGCTGGCCCGAGACCTGGATGCCGCCCTCGGGAGGCTCCTGGGGGTGGCGCTATGAAGTACCCGTTGCTGGCCTTGATCAAGATTTACCAGTGGACCATCAGCCCGTTGCTCGGTCCGGTCTGCAAGTACTACCCCTCGTGCTCCCACTACGGGTATACGGCGATCGATCGGCACGGCGCGATCAAGGGCACTGCCCTGACCGCGTGGCGGATCCTGCGTTGCAACCCGTGGTCGCTCGGCGGTGTGGACCATGTCCCCCCGCGCAAGCGACCGCCGTGGCACGCTCGCCTGCGCGAAGCCCTCCGGGGTGACGCACCGGGCGGGTCCGTTACTCCCGAGCCCGTCGAGACGCCTCATGCCCAAGGAGCCTGACCGTGGGGATCTTGAACCCCCTCTACGCCGCCGTTTCGTGGATCATTGTCCAGTTCCACTCGCTGTACGGCCTTGTCTTTGACAAGGACGGCGGCCTGGCCTGGGGTCTGTCGATCGTCTCTCTGGTGGTCCTGATCCGGATCTGCCTGATCCCGCTCTTCGTGAAGCAGATCAAGTCGACCCGGAACATGCAGGCGCTCCAGCCCAAGATGAAGGCGATCCAGGAGCGCTACAAGAACGACAAGCAGCGTCAGTCCGAAGAGATGATGAAGCTGTACAAGGAGACGGGCACCAACCCGCTCTCCTCGTGCCTTCCGATCCTGGCGCAGTCCCCCTTCTTCTTCTCGCTCTACCACGTGCTGAGCTACATCGCGCAGGGCAAGCAGGTCGGCGTGATGAGCCAGGACCTGGTCAACAGCGCCCAGAAGGCCCACATCTTCGGCGCCCCGCTCGCCGCGAAGTTCACCGACAGCGCTGACAAGCTCGCCTCGCTGGGCGCCTCGGTCACCGACGTCCGCGTGGTCACCGTCATCATGATCATCCTGATGTCGGCCTCGCAGTTCTACACGCAGCGCCAGCTGATGACGAAGAACGTCGACATGACGGTGAAGACGCCGTTCATGCAGCAGCAGAAGATGCTGATGTACGTCTTCCCGATCATGTTCGCCGTCTTCGGCATCAACTTCCCCGTCGGTGTCCTCATCTACTGGCTGACCACCAACGTGTGGACCATGGGGCAGCAGATGTTCGTCATCCGCCGGAACCCGACCCCCGGCAGCCTCGCCTTCCAGCAGCGCCAGGAGCGCCTGAAGGCCAAGGGCAAGCTCAAGGACGAGCCCGCCGCCGACAAGGAGCTGCAGGACGCAGCGCCGGTGAAGCGCAGCCAGCCCAAGCGCCAGACCAAGTCCCAGCGCCAGACGGGCGGTCCCGCGCAGCCGGGTGCTGCTGCCGGCGGCACCAAGCCGAAGCCCAAGCCGGGCGGCGGAACGACCGCGGGCACCAAGCCCAAGCCGAGCAGCGGCGCGGACAAGCCGAACCTGTCGAAGAAGAAGTAGTAGAGGAGTCCTGCCGTGACGGACGGCAACACCACCGACGCGCTCACCCGCCTCGAGCAGGAGGGCGAGATCGCGGCCGACTACCTCGAGGGGCTGCTGGACATCGCCGACCTCGACGGTGACATCGACATGGACGTCGAAGGGGACCGCGCCTCGGTCTCCATCGTCGGCGACCCGTCGAGCCGTGACCTCAACAAGCTCGTCGGCCGGGACGGCGAGGTGCTGGAGGCGCTCCAGGAGCTGACCCGGCTCGCGGTCCACCGGGAGACCGGCGACCGCAGCCGGCTGATGCTGGACATCGCCGGCTTCCGGGCGCAGAAGCGGGCCGAGCTGACCGAGCTGGGCGAGAAGGCGGCCGAGGAGGTCAAGGGCTCCGGCCAGCCGGTCAAGCTGAAGCCGATGACGCCCTTCGAGCGCAAGGTCGTGCACGACGCCGTGGCCGCCGCGGGGCTGCGCAGCGAGTCCGAGGGCGAGGAGCCCGAGCGCCGGGTGGTCGTCCTTCCGGCCTCCTGACCTCCCCCGGTCTCAGCGGTACTCACTCGGCCCCGTCTGTTCGCAGGCGGGGCCGAATCTTGTCAGCCTGGAGAAGGCCCGTAACAACGGAAGGACGGTTCTCGTGACGGAGGCAGCGGCGGAGCTTCCCCCGGCGCCGGAGGCGGCACGTGAGGTGTTCGGGGAGCGCTTCGCGGACGCGGTGCGGTACGCGGAACTGCTGGCCGACGCGGGCGTGCGTCGCGGGCTGATCGGTCCGCGGGAGGTGCCCCGGCTGTGGGAACGCCATCTGCTGAACTGCGCGGTGCTCGCCGAGGTGATCCCCCAGGGCGTCTCGGTGTGCGACGTGGGCTCGGGAGCGGGACTGCCGGGCATTCCGCTGGCACTGACCCGGCCGGACCTCAGCATCACCCTGCTGGAGCCGCTGCTGCGCAGGACCACCTTCCTCGAGGAGGCCGTGCGGCTGCTGGGGCTGTCCAACGTCGTGGTGGTGCGTGGCCGGGCCGAGGAGATGGTGGGCAAGGTGCCTCCGGTGGACGTGGTGACCGCGCGCGCCGTGGCCCCGCTGGACCGGCTCGCCGGCTGGGGACTTCCCCTGCTCCGTCCGCACGGGGAGATGACCGTGCTCAAGGGCGACACGGCCGAGGAGGAGCTGAAGGCGGCGCGTGCCGCGCTGAGCCGTCTCGGTGCCGTGGAGACCTCCGTGGTCCAGGTCGGCGAGGGCATCGTGGATCCGCTGTCGACCGTGGTGCGGGTGCTCGCGGGGGAGAGCCCCGGTGGTGTCCGTGCGGCGACCCGGAGGGCCAAGGCGGCCCGGGAGAGCCGGCGGCGGCAGCGCTGATCGCGGACGGGTCCGTGTGCTCCATAAAACGGCCATACGTACATGATCCGGAGTGTCGTGTAGGAAACGGTCGCCGCGCTGCGCATCGTGTTTCACGTGAAACGGCGCTCTCTGCTTCCAGGAATCCTCGGCCGCGCCCGCGCCGCGGCCGAATCGCTCTCTCATCGGGCCGTCGAGATGACCCATTCAGCGACCCAACCGGTGGATTCATCCACAGGAGAACGGCCCTCACTGGTTCGTGACCCCGAAAGCATGGCAGGCTCTGTTCATTGCGAGCTTGTAGTCGAGGAGAGTGAATCCTTGCGGTCCGACGCCAACATCGCGGGACCGATGGCCGATCCGGTCCCCGGTCCCCGCACCGAGTCGTACGGGGATGATGTTTCACGTGAAACACCGCCCCCGATGGACGACACCCCCATCGGCCGTGCAGCCCAACTGGCCGTGGAGGCACTGGGGCGGGCCGGTGAAGGACTCCCCCGCCCACCCCAGACCCGGGTGGTCGTGGTCGCCAACCAGAAGGGCGGGGTCGGCAAGACCACCACCACGGTCAACATGGCCGCCTCCCTGGCCCTGCACGGGGCCCGGGTGCTGGTCGTCGACCTCGACCCCCAGGGCAACGCATCCACCGCCCTCGGGATCGACCACCACTCCGAAGTCCCCTCCATCTACGACGTCCTGGTCGAGAGCAAGCCGCTCTCCGACGTCGTCCAGCCGGTGCCGGACGTGGAGGGCCTGTTCTGTGCCCCCGCCACCATCGACCTGGCCGGTGCCGAGATCGAGCTGGTCTCGCTGGTGGCCCGGGAGAGCCGGCTGCAGCGGGCCATCGAGTCCTACGAGCAGCCGCTGGACTACATCCTCATCGACTGCCCGCCCTCGCTCGGTCTGCTGACCGTCAACGCCATGGTGGCCGGTGCCGAGGTCCTCATCCCCATCCAGTGCGAGTACTACGCCCTGGAAGGACTGGGCCAACTGCTCCGCAACGTGGAACTGGTCCGGGGCCACCTCAACCCGAAGCTCCACGTCTCCACCATCCTGTTGACCATGTACGACGGCCGGACCCGGCTCGCCTCGCAGGTCGCCGAAGAAGTGCGCACCCACTTCGGCAAGGAGGTGCTGAGCACGAGCATCCCGCGCTCGGTACGCATCTCGGAGGCCCCCAGCTACGGCCAGACGGTGCTGACCTACGATCCGGGTTCGAGCGGAGCGCTGTCGTACCTCGAGGCGGCACGCGAGATGGCCCTGCGCGGGCTGGGACGCACCCAAGAAGTCAATGAGCAGAACACGTCGGAGGGGATCCAGTGAGTGAGCGACGCAGAGGACTCGGCCGTGGTCTCGGCGCGCTGATTCCCGCCGCACCGAACGGTGCGGACGCGGCGGCCGCGACCGCGGTGGCGACGGCGGCGAACGCCGCACCGGTCCTGGCGCCGGAACGAGGGGTCGCCGTCGCCAAGGTGGCGGCCCTGGTGGAACAGCAGGGCCGCGAGGGCACCGCTGCGATCCCGGTTTCACGTGAAACCTCTGAGGCCATCGCGGCCCAGGAGCCGCCGATGGTGGCGGGGGCGTACTTCGCCGAGCTGCCGCTGGACGCGATCATCCCCAACCCGCGTCAGCCGCGTGAGGTCTTCGACGAGGACGCGCTGGCCGAGCTGGTCACCTCCATCAAGGAGGTCGGCCTCCTGCAGCCGGTCGTCGTCCGTCAGGTCGGACCGGAGCGCTACGAGCTCATCATGGGCGAGCGCCGTTGGCGGGCCAGCCGGGAGGCGGGCCTGGAAGCCATCCCGGCGATCGTGCGGGCCACCGAGGACGAGAAGCTCCTCCTGGACGCTCTGCTGGAGAACCTGCACCGTGCCCAGCTGAACCCGCTGGAGGAGGCGGCCGCCTACGACCAGCTCCTCAAGGACTTCGCCTGCACGCACGAGCAGCTCGCCGACCGCATCGGCCGCTCCCGTTCCCAGGTCTCCAACACCCTGCGCCTGCTGAAGCTCTCCGCGCCCGTACAGCGCCGTGTGGCGGCCGGTGTGCTCTCCGCCGGGCACGCACGGTCCCTGCTCGCCCTGGAGGACGTGGAGGACCAGGACCGGCTCGCCAGCCGGATCGTGGCCGAGGGGCTCTCGGTGCGCGCGGTCGAGGAGATCGTGCATGTGATGAACTCCGAGTCCCAGCCGACGAGGAAGGCCCCGTCCCCCCGGGCCGGCAAGCGGATGTCCCCCGCGCTGACCGATCTGGCGCTGCGGCTCTCGGACCGCTTCGAGACCCGGGTGAAGGTGGACTTGGGGCAGAAGCGCGGGAAGATCGTCGTGGAGTTCGCCTCGATAGAGGACCTGGAGCGCATCCTCGGCTCGATGGCCCCGGGTGAGGGCGAGGTCCTCGAGCGGTCGCTCACGGAGGAGACCGACGAGGAGGAGTGATCCCCTCCCCGTCATGTGACGGTCCGCAACTTCCGGGCGGGTCGCATCCCGAGAGGGATGTGACCCGCTTTTTGCTGGGCCGTTCGCGTTGCTCCGGTGTCGGACTTGTCCGCTCACGGATACGATGCGTACGGGATGGAGCACTACCTCCGAGGAGGGGCTCATGCGATCGGTGCGGCGCGTCGGAGTGGAGCACGATTGGCAGAAAGCCGCTCTCCTCGCAGCGGGGCTTGGGCTGGGCGCCGTGGGTGGCTTCGTCGGCAGTTGGGTCCACGACAGAAACGAGGGTCAGACCTCATGGGGCGTCGGCTCGTTCCGCTCACGCTGGACAACCTCCCGGATCTCCCCAACCGCTGCCGCGCGTGCGTCTTCTGGGAACTCGATCCGGTAAGCGGTGAGGCCGCCGTCCAGGCCGGCAAGCCCGAGCTGGAGAAGGAGGCCTGGATCTCCGCGGTGCTCCTGGAATGGGGCTCCTGCGGCCGTGTCGTCTACGTGGACGAGGTGCCGGCCGGCTTCGTGCTCTACGCCCCGCCGGCCTACGTGCCGCGCTCGACGGCCTTCCCCACGAGTCCCGTCTCCCCCGACGCGGTCCAGCTGATGACCGCCCGCATCCTCCCGGGCTTCCAGGGACAGGGACTGGGCCGGGTCCTGGTGCAGTCGGTGGCCAAGGACCTGGTGCGGCGGGGCTTCCGGGCGATCGAGGCCTTCGGTGACGCGCGCTGGGAGGAGCCGGCGTGCGTGCTCCCCGCCGAGCACCTGCTGGCGGTCGGGTTCAAGACGGTGCGGCCGCACCCGCGGTTCCCCCGGCTGAGGCTGGAACTGCGGACGACGATCTCCTGGAAGGAGGACGTCGAGATGGCGATCGACCGGCTGCTCGGCGCCGTGCAGAAGGAACCGGCGCTGCGGCCCCTGTGACGGACGAAGGGCCCGCCCCTCACGGGGGCGGGCCCTTTCGTGTCCGTCTGCGGTGCTCAGCCGATGAAGTCGGACAGGTCGCGCTCGATGGCGGCCTTCGGCTTGGCGCCGACGATGGTCTTCACGACCTCACCGCCCTTGTAGACGTTGAGGGTCGGGATCGACATGACGCCGTACTTGGCGGCGGTGACCGGGTTCTCGTCGATGTTCAGCTTGACGATGGTGATCTGGTCGCCGTGCTCCGCGGCGATCGCCTCCAGGGAAGGGGCGATCTGGCGGCACGGACCGCACCACTCGGCCCAGAAGTCGACGAGCACGGGCTTGTCGCTGGACAGGACCTCCTCGTCGAAGGTCGCATCGGTCACGGTCTTGGTGTTGCCGGCCACGGCTGTCTCCTCGGTGTGTAGGACGGGTACTTGTTCGTGCGGTGCGGTCAGACGACCGCGGCGGCGGTCTGCTCGGGCTCGCGGGTGTGCTCGCTGCCCGCGTCGCTCAGCGCGGCGAGGTAGCGCTCGGCGTCCAGGGCGGCGGAGCAACCGGTGCCCGCGGCGGTGATCGCCTGGCGGTAGGTGTGGTCCACGACGTCGCCGGCGGCGAAGACACCGGGGATCTTCGTGCGGGTGCTGGGGGACTCGACCTTGAGGTAGCCCTCCTCGTCCAGGTCGAGGATGCCCTTGAACAGCTCGGTCCGCGGGTCGTGGCCGATCGCGATGAAGAGTCCGGTGACCGGCAGCGCCGAGGTCTCGCCGGACTTGGTGTTCCGCAGGACCAGGCCGGAGAGCTTGCCGTCGCCGTTGATCTCGGCGACCTCGTTGTCCCAGACGAACGAGATCTTCGGGTCGGCGAAGGCACGCTCCTGCATGGCCTTGGAGGCGCGGAGGGTGTCCCGGCGGTGGACGACCTTCACGCTCTTGGCGAAGCGCGACAGGAAGGTCGCCTCCTCCAGGGCGGTGTCGCCACCGCCGATGACGGCGATCTCGTGGTCCTTGAAGAAGAAGCCGTCACAGGTGGCGCACCACGAGACGCCGCGACCGGAGAGCTGGTCCTCGTTGGGCAGGCCCAGCTTGCGGTGCTGGGAGCCGGTGGCGATGATGACGGCCTTCGCCCGGTGGACGGTGCCCGCGGAGTCGGTGACGGTCTTGATGTCGCCCTCGAGGTCGACCTCGACGATGTCGTCCGGGATCAGCTCGGCACCGAACCGCTCGGCCTGGGCCCGCATGTTCTCCATGAGGTCGGGGCCCATGATGCCGTCGCGGAAGCCGGGGAAGTTCTCCACATCGGTCGTGGTCATCAGAGCACCGCCGGCCGTGACCGCCCCTTCGAAGACCAGGGGCTTGAGGGAGGCGCGGGCGGTGTAGAGCGCGGCTGTGTATCCCGCCGGACCGGAACCGATGATGATCACGTTTCGGACGTCGCTCACGGGTGCTTCCTCGTCTCTGCTGTGCCGACTCGCCGGGTGCCTCGGCGACGGGACCATTGTCATCCCGCCTAACGGATCCTACGGTCCGGGCATTCCCATCGGCGCGGCGCTAGCGAGGGTATGTCTCCTCACGGAGGAGGGTGCCCGTGACGGGGGGCTGCGCGGTGGCGCACGAGGCGTCCACGACGTAGGCGTCGACCAGCGCGGGGTCGCCCTCGTGCGGCATCACGACCAGGTAGGAGTCCATGCCCTCGTACCGGCCCCGCTGGAAGGCGATCGGGGCCTCCCGGCGGTCGACGGCTCCCAGGACGCAGGACGGCGCGGCGCTGTCCATGCCGACCATGGGGGACTGCCCCTCGGACTGCCCATCGGGCTTGCTCTCCGGGCCCTTGCCCGTGCGGTCTGTCAGCAGATCGTGTACCTGCACGCCGAGCATGTCGGTGTCAGCCTTGGCGCCCGCGTCGGAGGCCGACGACGACTGGCTGTCGGAGCTCCCCCCGGCGTTCCAGCCGGACTGGGCGAGGACGGTCCCGAGACCGAGCACGGCGGCCATGGAGGCGGTGATGAGGATCCCCTTCCCCCAGCGGCGACGGGACCGGGTCCCCGGGCGGCCGGGGCCGCTGGGACCGGTGCCGCGACCGGTGGGCCTTCCGTCGGCCGCGGCTGATGTTTCACGTGAAACACGGGGCGGCTCGGTGGTCTCTGTTTCACGTGAAACATCGGCACCGCTCGCGGCGAGCAGCGCCTCGGCGGCGAGTGCGGCGTCGATCCGGCCCGCGATGTCGGCCGGCATCCGGGGCGGGCCGGGGAGGGTGCCCAGCAGTCCGCGGATCTCGTCCAGCGAGGCGCGGACGTCGGCGCAGAGCGCACAGCCGTCGATGTGCCCGCGGACGTCGGCCGAGCGCTCGGGCGGGAGGATGCCCTCGCTGAGCGCGGAGATCTCGGCGACCTCGGGGTGCTCGTCCGTACCCGTCGTCGACGTCATGGGTGTCCACCTCCGCCCTTCGTGAAGCCGTGGCCCGGCCGGGCCTCCGTCTCTGGGACGGATGCGTTCTCCGTCCGGTTCCTTCCCCCTGGGTGATCGCCGCTACTCCCCGAGGCCTCCCGCAGATGGGAGAGGAGCGGCAGCAGTCGTGCCCTGCCGCGGGCGCATCTGCTCTTGACCGTCCCCGTCGGCACGTCCAGGACGGCGGCGGCCTCGGCCACGGGGTAGCCCTGCATGTCGACCAGGACCAGGGCGGCCCGCTGCTCCACGGGGAGCGTCCCGAGCGCGCGCAGCAGTTCCCGGTGGAGCTCGCCACGCTCGGCGGGGGCCGCGGCGGACTCATGGGGTTCGAGCAGTTCCTCGAACTGCTTCTCGTCCGTGACCGGAGCGGTGCGGCGTGAGGCGGCCTTGCGCGCCCGGTCCAGGCACGCGTTCACGGTGATGCGGTGCAGCCAGGTCGTGACGGCCGACTGCCCGCGGAAGGTGTGGGCGGAGCGGAAGGCCGAGACGAGCGCGTCCTGCACGGCGTCCGCGGCTTCCTCGCGGTCCCCCAGGGTCCGCAGCGCCACCGCCCACAGCCGGTCGCGGTGCCGGCGGACGAGTTCCCCGAAGGCGTTCGGGTCCCCCGCGACATGACGGGCGAGGAGGTCGCTGTCGCTGACCTCCCCGCCCGTTCCTTGCGTGCCCAC
>NZ_JARAVK010000280.1:0-10808 GCF_033792765.1 Streptomyces sp. PA03-6a
GTTTGCGCCTGCGGCGGGCGGGGGATGCCCGCCGCAGGCGCAAACACCCGCACACGACAACGAACCGCACGCGGCGACACGGGCAGCCCGGCGCAGCCTACGCGGACAGGGCGGCGGCGCCGCCCGCCGCGTCGGCCTCGAGGACGCAGGCCGAGGCGAGCTCGTCCAGGGAGATGTCCAGGGCCGCGGCGAGGGCGGCCACGGTGAAGAAGGCGGGGGTCGGGGCGCGGCCGGTCTCGATCTTGCGCAGGGTCTCGGCGGAGACGCCCGCCGCCGCCGCGACCTCGACCATGCTGCGGTCGCCGCGGGCCCGGCGCAGCAGCGTGCCGAAGCGCTCGCCGCGCTGCCGTTCCCAGGGGGTCAAAGGAGTTCGCACCATGCCCGTGATACTAATACCGGTATAAGAATTGGGTGCACCCAGGGAACGGAACGAGGAGCCACGGACATGGTGGAGATCAAGTCGGATGCCGCGCTGGCGGCCATGCGGGAGGCAGGCCGCGTCGTGGCGCACGCGCTCGCCGCCGCCCGTGAGGCGGCGCGCGTCGGCGTGTCGCTGCGGGAACTGGACGAGGCGGCCCGGGCCGTCCTGGACGCGGCGGGCGCGCGGTCGCCGTTCCTCGGCTACCGGCCGTCGTTCGCGCCCACGCCCTTCCCTGCGGTGCTCTGCACCTCCGTCAACGACGCGCTCGTGCACGGCATCCCCACCGACTACCGGCTGCGGGACGGCGACCTGGTGAGCGTCGACTGCGGCGCCGAACTGGACGGCTGGACCGGCGACGCCGCGATCAGCTTCACCGTGGGTACGCCCCGCCCCGCGGACCTGCGGCTCATCGAGGCCACCCGGCGGGCGCTCGACGCGGGGATCGCCGCGGCCACCGTCGGCAACCGCATCGGCGACATCTCGCACGCCATCGGCACCGTCGCCCGCGAGGCCCGGTGCGGCATGCCCGCGGACTTCGGCGGCCACGGCATCGGCCGCCGGATGCACGAGGACCCCCATGTGCCCAACCAGGGCCGCCCCGGCCGTGGTTACCCGCTGAAGCACGGGCTGATCCTCGCCATCGAGCCGATGCTGATGGCTGGGGGGCGCGGCGGCTACCGCACGGCCTCCGACGGCTGGACGCTGCACACCGAGGACGGCAGCCGGGCCGCCCACTTCGAGCACACCGTCGCCGTCACGGAGGAGGGCCCGCGCATCCTCACCGCGCCGTGACCTGGTCCTCCAGCGCGGAGCGCAGCCAGGTGTGGGAGGCGCCCGGGGTCGGCTGTCCGGGGCCCCGCAGCTCGGCCACGAGCTGCCAGTAGCGGTCGATGCGGGGCTCCACGGCCAGCATGCCGCTCAGCCGGCGGCGGAAGTGGGGGGTGTCCCGCGCGCCGAACGACCGCGCGTGGGCGGTGACGAAGCAGTCGAGCGCCTCACCCGCGCCCGGAGCGCGTCCGGCCAGGACGTCCGGCGCGGCCAGTTCGTAGGCCTCGTAGAGCCCCTCGTACAGGACGGCCGGACGGGGGCCCGCGTCGGGCCGGTGCGCCGCGAGCCGGCGCACGGCGCCGGGCGGGCAGGAGGCCGAGGTGAAGGCGTGCAGCCGGGCGAAGGCCAGCACCTGCGCCGGGCTCGGCTCGTCGGGCGGTTGCGGCACGGCGAGTTCGACGACCCGGGCCAGCACCGGGGCGGGCAGCCGTGCGGGCTGCAGCCAGCGGCGCCAGAAGCGGGCCATCGGGTCCGTGTTCGGCGGTACGGGGACGGCTCCGACCAGCTCCAGCCGCTCGGCGCGTTCCTCGGCGGTGCAGTCCCGCAGCAGTCGCAGGGCGGCCTCCCGCCAGCGCAGCGCGGCCAGTTGGGAACCGAGGGTCCGCAAGTGGCCCGCGACGACGTCCTCCAGGGCGTCCTCCCGCTCCAGGGCCCGCCCCACGTCCGGCACCGGCAGGTCCAGGGCGCGCAGGGAGCGGATCAGGCGCAGCCGGGTGAGCGCCTCGGGGGCGTAGCGGCGGTGGCCGCCCGCGCTGCGGCCGGACTCGGGCAGCAGTCCGCGGTCCGAGTAGAAACGGACGGTCTTGACCGAGACGCCGGCCCGCTTGGCGAGCTCCCCGATGCTCAACGTGCTGTCGGCTTCCACCGCTTGAACCTCCCTCAGGGGGAGCTCCTACCGTACCGGCGAGCGCGGACGGCCGGGACGGCCGCTCCGCGGACCACCGCGTGCGGGGAGGCACACATGACCGTGTTCGTACTCGTTCCCGAGGCCCACACGGGCGGCTGGGTGTGGGAGGACGTCGCCGGCCGGCTGCGCGGGGCGGGCGCGGGAGCCCACCCGGTGACCCTCACCGGCATGGCCGGCTCCGGCCGCCCGGCCGGGCCGGGCACCGTACTGGAGACCCACGTCGAGGACGTCCTGCGGGTCGTCGACTCCCTGGACGCGACGGACGTGGTGCTCGTCGGCCACGGCTACGGCATCCACCCGGTGGTCGCCGCCGCAGACCGGCGGCCCGGCCGCATCGGCCGCGTCGTCCACCTGGACGCGGGCATGCCCCGGGACGGCGACCCGCCGCTGGCGCTCGTGCCCGACCAGGAACTGCGCGCCCGCCTCCCGGCCCCGGCCGCCCCGGGCGACGGCGAGTGGCGCGTCGCCCCGCCCGCGCCCGGGGCGTGGGAGCGCTGGGGCAGCACGGCCGGCGTGCCCGCCGCGGCGCTGGCCCGGCTCGCCGCCGACGCCGCACCCCAGCCCGCCGGGACGCTCACCCGGCCGCTGCGCCTGTCGGGGGCGGCCGCCGCCCTGCCGACGACCGGTGTCCTGTGCACCGGCAACGGTTCGAGCATCGCCATGGTGGAGGGGCTGGTGGGCCTGGGGCACCCCGAATTCCAGGCGCTCACGGACCCCCGCGTCGGCTTCTTCGAACTCGCCACCGGCCACTGGCCGATGCTCTCCGCACCCGGCGAACTCGCCGACGTCCTGCTGAAGGCCGCCGCCGGGGAGGGCCACCGGATCACCGCGACGGATGAACCACCGGCGCACCTGCGGCCGTTCCTCCTCGACGTGCCCGAACGGGCCCGTGAGCGCCACGGGCGGACCGACCTGTACTTCCCGGACGGCGGTGGCGGACCCCGCCCGGCCGTGGTCTTCGTGCACGGCGGCCCGGTGCCGGCCGGCGCGCGGCCCACCCCGCGCGACTGGCCTGCCTTCGTCGGGTACGGCCGCCTCGCGGCGGCTTTCGGAGCGGTCGGCGTGACCGTCGACCACCGGCTGCACGAACTCGGCGACTTCCCGCGCGCCGCCGCCGACCTCGCCGAGGCGGTGGAACTCGTCCGCGCCGATCCGCGGGTCGACGCCGGCCGGGTCGCGCTGTGGTTCTTCTCCGCCGGCGGGCTGCTGTCCGCGGACTGGCTGGCGGCGCCCCCGCCGTGGCTGCGCTGCGTCGCGGCCACCTACCCCGTCCTCGCGCCGCTGCCCAACTGGGGCCTGGCCGCCTCCCGTTTCCGGCCCGCGGCGGCGCTGCACGGCGCGGGCTCGCCGCCGGTCGTCCTGACCCGGGTGGGACGGGAGCGGCCGGAGATCGCGGTGACCGTCGAGGAGTTCCTCTCCGCGGCCAAGGACGCCGGGGCGGACGTGGAGGTCGTCGACGTCCCCGACGGCGGCCACGGCTTCGAGACGACCGACCACGGGGCGGAGGCGCGCGGCGCCGTCGAGCGTGCGATGCGCACCGTCCTCGGGCACCTGCGGGGCTGAGGCTCAGACCCCGGCGTGCAGCCGGGACGGCGGTACGGCCAGCACCGGGCAGGCCGCGTGCGCGACGCAGTAGCGGGCGACCGAACCGCGCAGCGCACGCGGCAGCAGGCCGCGCGACCCCGTGCCGACGACCAGCAGGTCCTCGCTGCGCGCGGCCGCCTTCACCAGCACGTACCCGGCGGGCCCGCGCGCGGTCACGGCGCGGAAGTCCGGCATCCCGGGCAGGTCGCCGGCGCCGAAGGCCTCCTCCAGCGCGACGTTCAGGCGCTGCCGCGCTTCCTGCTCCCAGTCGAAGGGCCGCGGCGGAAGCGGCACCCGGCGGTACGTGAACTCCTCGGGGGGCGGCTCCCACGCCAGGACCGCCAGCAGTCCCGCGGACCGGGACCGGGCCTCCGCGACCGCCCGGTGCAGCGCGGCCAGACTGCCGGGGGAACCGCTCAGGCCGACGACCACCCGCCGGCCCCCGCCCGCTGTGCCCCCGTACGGCGACTCGATCACGGACTGCCTCATTTCTCGACGTACGACGAACGACCACGCGACCGGCTGCACCGAAGCGACCTGTCAGCCCATCCCGGACGCATCGAGCACCGCTCGTGCCGTGCTGCCGTCGATCCGCTCGCCGAGCCGCCCGAGCACCTCGGCCCCCTCGCGGAGCGTGCCGGCGGTACGGGAGCGCCGTGCGCCCGCCTCCAGCCGGTGCCACAGCAGCGGATTGGCCTCCAGGACGCGGGGATCCAGCTCCAGCCACCGGCCGTGGGCGTCCCACAGGACCAGATGCCGTGACACACCGGCGGACTGGCGGACCACGGTCAGCGCGTCGGTCCGCACCCGCCGCTCCCGCAGCGTGCCGCGCACCGCCAGCCACCCGTCGCCCGCGGTCACCCGGGCCGGGTGGAGCAGCGCGAGCACGATCACGGCCAATGCCAGCCACAGTGCCGCGCGCCGCGGGGTGAGCGTTCCCGCTACCGCGTCGAGCGGCACCGCCAGGCACAGGAAGGCGACCGCGCACCCCAGCGCGCGCCGCAGGTCGGCGCGCCAATGGCGGTCACCGACGGTGCCCTGCTGCCCGGGCCGGGAAGCCGTTCGCCGTTCCATGGGGCCGACCGTAGGCAAGGCGGCGGCCCGCCGGGCGCGGCCCTGACGGCCCCTTGACGAGCGCCGGTCCGGTCTTTGCGCGCCCCTGACGGACGGGCTCAGCCGACGTGGACGCGGGGCCTGCGGCTGCGGTCGGGCTCGGCCTCGCGCAGCACCTCGCGGGTGACCGGGGCGACCTCGCCCTGCCCGAAGAGGAAGAAGCGCAGGAAGTTGGCGAAGGGGGTGCCCTCGGTCCACTCGAAGTAGATGTGCGGACGCTGCCCGGTGGTGTCGCGGACGTGCAGCAGGAAGGCCGCCAGTGCGTTGGGGATGGAGGAGCTCTCCAGGGTCAGGACGCGGTAGCGGTCGTGGAGGACCTCGCCGCGGACCACCAGGCCCGCCTCGAACTCGGACGGGTCGGCGACGGTCACCTCGACGAAGACGAAGTCCTCCTCGGCCGGCAGGTCGTTGTCGGACCGGATCTGCTTGATCTTGTCCCGGTACTCGGCGGCGTCCCGCCGGTCGGGCTCGTTGGCGATGAAGCGGATCGTGCGGTGGGAGATGTCCCGTACGAAGCGCTCGGCCATGTCGTCGGTGCTGATGCCGGTGATGCGCAGCTCGAAGGCGCGGGCGAGCCGCGACAGCAGGGAGATCAGCATGATGCCGACGATGAAGCAGGCACCGATCTTGACGCCGTCCGGGCGCTCGAAGACGTTGACGACCGTGGTGTAGAGGAAGACGGCCGAGATCACCCCGAAGGCGATCGTCCAGTTGCGCTGCCCCGCCTTGCGGGCGGCGATGGTCACCGCGATCGCCGCGGAGGAGATGAGCACCAGGACACCGGTCGCGTACGCGCCGCCCTGGGCGTCGACGTTGGCGTCGAAGATCCAGGTGACCAGGAACGCGACCAGGGTGAAGACCAGGACCATCGGCCGCACCGCGCGCGCCCAGTGCGGCGCCATGCCGTAGCGCGGCAGGTAGCGCGGCATGAGGTTGAGGAGGCCGGCCATCGCCGAGGCTCCGGCGAACCACAGGATGCAGATGGTCGACACGTCGTAGACGGTGCCGAAGGCGTTGCCCAGGTACTCGTGCGCGAGGTAGGCCAGCGCGCGGCCGTTGGCCTGGCCGCCGGCCTCGAACTCGTCGGTGGGGATCAGCAGCGTGGTGATGAAGCTGGTGGTGATCAGGAAGCAGCTCATGATCACGGCGGCCGTGGTCAGCAGCTTCTTCGTGTCCCGGATCCGCCCGGCGGGACGCTCCTCGGTGTCGGAGGCGTCGCCCTTGACGTGCGGCATCACCGCCACACCGGTCTCGAAGCCGGACAGGCCCAGCGCCAGCTTGGGGAAGACCAGCAGCGCCACCCCGACCATCACCAGGACGTTGCCGTGCTGCGTGGTCAGGGCGTTCGACCAGTCGGTGACCACGTGCCCGGCGGTGGCCACGTGCCACAGGCCGACGACCACGACGACCACGTTGAGCGCCAGGTAGAGGCCCACGAGGGCGACCGCGACGCCGATCGCCTCCAGGAAGCCCTTCATGAAGACCGCGCCGAGCAGCGCGACCAGCAGCAGCGTGATGAGCATCTGCTTCCCGTGCAGCGCCTCCGTCAGGTGCGGGTTCTCCACCAGGTGGGTGGAGGCGTCGGCCGCGGACAGGGTGATGGTGATCAGGAAGTCCGTCGCCGCGAAGCCCAGCAGCGTCAGGACGAAGAGCTTGCCCTTCCAGAACGACAGCAGCCGCTCCAGCATGGCGATCGAGCCCTCGCCGCGGGGGCTCTCCTCGGCCACCCGGCGGTACACGGGCAGGGCGCCGGCCAGCGTGACGATCACCAGCACGATGGTGGCCACCGGCGACAGCAGGCCCGCCGCCAGCGCCGCGATGCCGGGCTGGTAGCCGAGGGTGGAGAAGTAGTCGACACCCGTCAGGCACATCACCCGCCACCAGCGCTGGCCGTGGTCATGCCGTTCCGGGGCCGCCTGCCCGCCCTGCTGGTGCCGGGCCATGTCCGACAGGCCCTCGAGCATCCACGCGCGAAGCCGACTCGTAGGGACGGGGGAGGTCATCGATGCTCCTGACGTGCTGCCACTGGTTCCCGCCACCACGAGATGGCCTGGTCAGCGTACGCATCGGTCGGCGCCCGATTCCCCGTACGGCCGCTTCGCGCCGTTAAGATTCCGTCAAGAGTGGGGGTTACGTCCCTGACGCGCCCTTTACGCCCGCCGGCCCGGTCAGAACATGGGCACGAGGACGTCATGGTGCGGTCCGCCCAGGACGACCTTGAGCGCTCCGGTGTCGGCCGCCGACGCGAAGACGTCGTAGGCCTCCGCCGTCTCGTGTAGTTCGAAGGTGTGCGTGACGAACGCACCGGTGGGCAGCTTCCGCGCCTCCAGCAGGCGCAGCAGGGTGGGCGTGGAGTACGTGTCGACCAGGCCCGTGGTGATGGTGACGTTGCGGTTCCACAGCTGCTCCAGGTGGAGCGTGACCGGTCGGCCGTGCACCCCCGCATTCGCCACCCGGCCGCCGGGCCGGACCATCCGCGTGCACATCTCGAAGGTCTCCGGCAGCCCCACGGCCTCGATCACCACGTCCGCGCCGAGCCCTCCGGTGAGGTCGTCGACCAGCTGCTCGGGCTGCTCGCCCGCCGTCACCACGGCGTCCGCGCCCAGGTTCTTCGCCGCCTGCAGGCGGGCCGCGGCCAGGTCGACGGCGATCACCGTGTGCGGGGAGCACAGCTGGGCCGTCGCGACGGCGGCCAGGCCGATCGGACCGCAGCCGACCACGACGACCGTGTCCCCGGGCCGGACCCCGCCGTTGAGGACGCCCACCTCGTAGGCGGTGGGGAAGATGTCGGAGAGCAGGACGGCGTCGTGCCCGCCCACGTTGTGCGGCAGCGGGTGGAGGGAGGTGTCGGCGTAAGGCACGCGCACGTACTCCGCCTGCGTGCCGTCGATCAGGTGCCCGAGCACCCAGCCGCCGCCGTCCAGGCACTGCCCGTAGGCCTGCTCGCGGCAGAACCGGCAGCGTCCGCACCCGGAGACGCAACTGACCAGTACCCGGTCGCCGGGCTGGAGGGCGTCCACCTCCGCGCCGGTCTCGACGACCTCGCCCACGGCCTCGTGGCCGAGCACCGTACCGGGAGCGACGTCCGGCACGTCGCCCTTGAGGATGTGCAGGTCGGTGCCGCAGATCGCGGCGGTGTCGACGCGGACGATGGCGTCCCTCGCGTCCTGGAGGACCGGGTCGGCCACCTCCTGCCAGGCGGCCCGTCCCGGACCCTGGAAGACCCATGCCTTCATGGCGTTCCGCTCCTTCGGGCTGAGGTGTGTCCCCCTACCAGCGTGGGCGCGGCGGGCGGCCCTCGCATCCGGCGCCGGGACCGCCCGTCACACCCGGTTCGGCGTCAGATCGAAGCGCACGTCGACGACGCCCTCGACGGACCGCACCAGGCGGTCCGCCACCGGTACCAGGGAGCGGTCCCCGAGCAGCCCGCTCAGGGTGACGACCCCTTCCTCGACGTCGACCTCGACGGACCGCCACGCGCCGGGGAACAGCCGTGCGACCACGTTCTCCCGGACGTCGCGGGCGATGTCCTCGTCGGACCGCAGGAAGACCTTCAGCAGGTCGCCCCGGCTGACCACGCCCTTGAGCATGCCCCGGGCGTCGACGACCGGCAGCCGCTTGACCTGGTGCCGTGCCATGGCGCGGGCCGCCTGGGCGAGCGAGGCGTCGCCGCGCACGGTGACCGCGGGCGCGGTCATCAACTGCTCGGCGGTGAGCGCGGCCGCCTTGCCGGACCCGCGGGACCCGCCGGCCCCGCCCACCGGGGGCGGCTCGTCCACGCGGTGCTCCTCCTTGCGCAGCAGGTCGGCCTCGGAGACGACGCCCACCACGCGCGTCCCGTCCTCCACCACCGGTACCGCGCTGACGTGCCACTGCTCCAGGGCCCGCACGATCTCCTTGAACGACGCGCGGCGGGTGACCGCGACGACCCTGCACGTCATCACGTCGCCCACCGTCATCGGCTGCCGGACGGCGTTCATGGCGGCCTCCTGAACCCGGGATGCGTCCCCTGGTTCCAGTCTCGGCCGGTGCGGCGGCGTGCGCACGGTCCGGCCGGGACCCGCTCACCCCGCGAGGGTGAGCGGCACGGTGTCGAGGACGACCCGGCGGCCGTCCTCGGCGGACAGCACGTACGCCGTGAGGGTGCCCGGCCCACCGGCCGCGCGGTAGGGCACGGTCACGTCGAAGGTGCCCCGGGTGCCGCTGCCCGAGGTGGCCGCCACCCGTACGTCGGCGACCGTGCGGCCGGCGCCGTCGGAGATCCGCAGCCGGAACTCCGCCTCGAAGGTGTCGGCCGTGCCGTGGACGCGCAACGGGGCGGTGACGGTGTCGCCGAGGAGCGGTGACTCCACGAGGACGGCGGGCGAGAACTCCTCGAAGTCGGCGCGGCCGACGGGCGGGCCGGTGGCGACCGTGCCGAGTCCGGCCGGTGGCCCGCCGTCCACGCGCAAGCGCACCTTCTCCACGCCGGGGAACGCCGTCGCGGTGAACACCACCTGGGCGAGCCGGGCTTGCACGGGTGCGCCGGGGGCGGCGTCGTCGTAGCGGCCCGAGAGGTCGACGGTGGCGACGCGGTCGCGTACGGCCAGCGACCGCAGCGCCGTCCCCGACGGGATCGCCGTCGTCCGGCCGTGACCGCGCTCGAAGCCGTTCGGGCCGGCGAGCAGGGCCCGCAGGGCCGCGGCGGCGGTCGCCGGGCCGGTGACCGTGCGCGGCGCAGCCGACAGCTTGCCCTCGTGCAGGAAGTAGACGGCCGCGTGGACCCGGCGGGGCGCCGCCGTGGTGGATGCTGAAGCCGACCCGGACGACGACGCCGACCCGGTCGGGTCCGGCGACCTGCCGCCCGGCGTGGCCGGCGCGGTGCCGGGTCCGCCGGATGCGGCGGTCCGGGAGGGAGCCCCGGAGGCATCCCGGCCGGAGCCGCCGCAGGCGGACAGCAGGGCGAGGGACACGAGCGCGGCGGCGAGCGCCCGCGCTGGGCGTGAGGCGGCGGGCCGGGCAGCGTCCATGTGGGTCCTCCCCTCCGGTATGCGCACAGAGTGCCCGCTCCCGCCCGCGTACGCCATCACCCGGGAGGGTCAGCCGCCGGGCACGACCTCTGCGGGGCGGCGGAAGAGCGCCGCCCAGAGGAAGTCCTCACCGAAGCACGCGGACTCCGCCGGCTCGCCGCGCATGCGGCGCAGATCGACCTCCGCCAGTGCGGAGAAGATCCGGCGCAGCGCCTCCGGGGTGTAGGCCAGGCCGCCGTGCAGCCGGGACTCGCGGTAGAAGTCCGCGTCGTCGAGCTCGGACCCCATGGCGCCGGCGGCGAAGCACGTCAGCGCCAGATGCCCGCCGGGCGCCAGGACCCCGTCCAGCAGCGCGAGGTAGCTGATGCGCCGGTGCGGCGGCAGATGGTGGAAGCAACCCGAGTCGTGGACCAGGTCGTACGGGCCGCGCAGAACCGTCCCGGCCAGGGCGAAGGCGTCACCGCGGTGGAAGCGCACGGCCGCGCCGGCCTCGCGGGCCCGCTCCTGCGCCCAGGCGATCGCGGCGGGGGAGAGGTCGACAGCGTCCACCGTGAACCCCCGTGCGGCCAGGTACCGCGCGTTGCGCCCCGGACCGCACCCGAGGTCGAGGACCCGGCCGCCCGGCGCGATCACGCCCCGGTCGAGCCACTCCACGAGGTTCTCGTCCGGCTTGTCCACGAAGAACGGCACCGGCCGGGACCGGTCCGCGTAGAACGCGTCCCACCAGTCGGCCGCCCCTTCCGTCCAGCGGTCGGCCCCCGCCGCGAACAGGTCGTCCAGGAGTCTCAGCACGTCCTCGACGTCACGGATACCACGGTCCATCAGATCCCCTTTCCCGATGGGGAGACGCTAGGCCGTGTCGTCAAAGGAGCGCCGGCCGCCCGGAGGGCGGGCCCAGCGGCGTCTGGTGCGGTGCATCGTAAGGCGGAGAGTCGTCCTCGTAGTG
>NZ_JARAVK010000281.1:0-10743 GCF_033792765.1 Streptomyces sp. PA03-6a
GCCCCCGCCCGAGGAGCCCCCGTATGACCCGACCCGCGCGCCCTGGACGCCATCGCGCGCTGCACACCGTGCTGTTGCTCGTCGGCGGCCTGCTGCTCGGCCTGCTGCCGACGGGCCTGTCCTTCGCCGCCACCTCGGCGACGGTCTACTACCGTCCCGCCTCCGCGTGGACCACCGTCAACCTGCACTACGCGCCCACCGGCGGCGCCTGGACCACCGTGCCGGGCGTCGCCATGCAACCGGCCTGCACCGGCTGGTACTCCAGGACCGTCGACCTGGGCGGCGCCACCGGCCTCTCCGCCACCTTCACCAACGGCAGCGGCACCTGGGACAACAAGGGCGGCGGCAACTACCGGCTCGGCACCGGCACCAGCGCCGTCTCCTCCGGAACGGTGACCACGGCCGACCCGTGCGCCGGCGCCACCGCGACCAGTGCCACCGTGTACTACGCGACCGCGGGCCGCGACTGGCCCTCGTACTACCTCCACTGGGCCCCCTCGGCCGGCTCCTGGACCACCCCGCCCGGTACGCGGATGGCCGCGGGATGCACCGGCTGGGTCAAGCTGACCGTGGACCTGGGCACCGCGACCACCTGGCAGGCCACCTTCACCAACGGCAGCGGCACCTGGGACAACAACGGCGGCGGCAACTACCAGCTGGGCACCGGCACGATCACGGTGAAGGACGGCGCCGTCGCCCACAGCGACCCGTGCAGCGGCACCGGGGAACCTGCAGGTCACGGCGCCACCGTCTACTACGCCACGGACACCGTCGGCTGGGCGGCGTACAACCTGCACTGGGCGCCGGCCGGGGGCGCCTGGACGGCCGTGCCCGGCGTCGCCATGGAGGCCGCCTGCACCGGCTGGGTGAAGAGGACCGTCGACCTCGGCACCGCCACCGCCTGGCAGGCCGCGTTCAACAACGGCAACGGCACCTGGGACAACAACAACGGCGCCAACTACCAGCTCACCGAGGGCGTCAGCACCGTCCGGAACAGGGTCGTGACGCGGGACGCCGGCGACCCGTGCGCCGCATCCGAGCCGGACACGACGGCGCCCACCGCCCCCACCGGGGTGACCGCGCAGGCGACCGGCACGTCGGTCGTGGTGAGCTGGACCGCCGCCACCGACCACACCGCCGTCACCGGCTACGAGGTCACCCGCACCGGCGGCACCAAGGGCACGTCGATCGCCCACGTCACCTCGACCGTGACGACCCAGACCGGCCTGGAGGAACGCACCGCCTACCGCTACACCGTCAAGGCCCTCGACGCGGCCGGCAACATGTCGCCCGCCTCCTCCCCCGCCACCGTCACCACCGGTGAGGCCCCGCGGACCACCCCGGGCGAGCCGCTGGGCGGCGACCCGCGCAAGGACCCGATCTACTTCGTCCTCACCGCCCGCTTCTACGACGGCGACACCTCCAACGACCGCGGTGGCAGCCAGCACGTGAAGTCGGGCAACGCCGCGGGCGGCGACCCCATGTTCCGCGGCGACCTCAAGGGGCTGGTCGACAAGCTCGACTACGTCAAGGGCCTCGGCTTCTCCGCGATCTGGATCACGCCCGTCGTCCTCAACCGCTCGGACTACGACTACCACGGCTACCACGGCTGGGACTTCTACCGGGTCGACCCCCGCCTGGAGTCGGCCGGCGCCTCCTACCAGGACCTGATCAACGCCGCCCACGCCAAGGGCATCAAGGTCTACCAGGACGTCGTCTACAACCACAGTTCCCGCTGGGGCGCCAAGGGGCTGTTCACGCCCACCGTCTACGGCGTGCGCGACGCCCAGTGGAGCTGGTACTACGACCAGAAGCAGGACGGCTTCGCCTACGACGGCCTCACCGTCGAGCCGGTCTCCGGCAAGTCGTACTACAACGGCGACCTGTGGTCGACCGCCGAGCCCACCGGCAACACCTGCGTCAACTGGGGCGTCCCCACGGGCGGGAGGAGCGCCGAGGGCTACACCCTCTACAACTGCCAGTGGCCGAGCCCGACCTCCGGCATGTTCCCCTCCAGGTACTACCACCAGTGCTGGATCGGCAACTGGGAGGGCGAGGACTCCCGCTCCTGCTGGCTCCACGAGGACCTGGCGGACTTCAACACCGAGAACGCGCAGGTGCAGAACTACCTGATCGGCGCCTACGACAAGTACATCGACATGGGCGTGGACGGCTTCCGCATCGACACCGCCGTGCACATCCCCCGCGTCACCTGGAACCGCCGATTCCTGCCCGCCATATACGACGAGGTGACGGCGAAGTTCGGCGCGGACAAGGCGAAGGACTTCTTCGTCTTCGGCGAAGTCGCCGCCTTCGTCAACGACAAGTGGAACCGCGGCTCGGTCAACCACTCCGCGCAGTTCTACACGTGGAAGGAGCGCAGGACCTACAGCGACGACGACACCACCGCCGCACTGGAGCAGTACACCTACGAGGAGCAACTGGGCACGGGCGACCAGCCGACGTCCACGAACGCCTTCCTGGACGGCAACGGGTACCACACCCCGGACCACAGCCGGTTCTCCGGGATGAACGTCATCGACATGCGGATGCACATGAACTTCGGCTCCGCGTCGAACGCCTTCAACAACGGCAAGGACTCCGACGACAGCACCAATGACGCGACCTACAACGTCGTCTACGTCGACAGCCACGACTACGGCCCCAACAAGTCGTCCTTCCGCTACGCCGAGGGCACCGACGCGTGGGCCGAGAACATGTCGCTGATGTGGACCTTCCGCGGCATCCCGACGCTCTACTACGGATCGGAGATCGAGTTCCAGAAGGGCAAGCAGATCGACTGCGGCCCCACCTGCCCCCTGGTGTCCACGGGCCGCGCCTACTACGGGGCGCACCTGGAGGGCGACGTCACCGCCTCCGGCTTCGGCACGGTGAGCTCCGCGTCCGGGCAGGTGGCCACCACGCTCTCGCAGCCGCTGGTCAAGCACGTGCAGCGGCTGAACCAGATCCGGCGGGCGGTCCCGGCACTGCAGACGGGCCAGTACTCCACCGCCGGGGTCAGCGGCGAGATGGCCTTCAAGCGCCGCTACACCGACGCCGCCGGCGGGGTGGACAGCTTCGCCCTGGTCACCGTGAGCGGCGGCGCCACGTTCACCGGGATCCCCAACGGCACGTACAAGGACGCGGTGACCGGCGTGGTGAGGACCGTGAGCGGCGGGAGCCTGTCGGTCGACGCGCCCGGCAAGGGCAACCTGCGCGTGTACGTCCTCGACCTGGGCGGGGCCAACGCCGCACCGGGCAAGGTCGGCTCGGACGGGCCGTACCTGAGGTAGCGCACCGTACCCGAAGGGGTGGGGAGGGCATCCGGGTGAGGTCTCCGGGCCGCCCGGCGTGTCCTCCCCACGCGATCCGGTCATATGAGCTGATGTTCATTTCATGGGTTCACACCGTGCGGCCAAGCACGCGCGCCGCCGCGCGGCCGGACGTCCGCGGCGTGCCGCACGTGTCTGGGCGACCGCCGCGGGGACGGCCGGAGTCGTCGCCGTGGCCGCCCTCGGGGTGCACACCGCGATCATCCACACCGACCCGCCCTCGGTGCACGCCCGCCCCGCACCGAGCCCGCAGCTCATGCCCTTCCCCGACCTGGCCGCCCGGGCCAGGCTGCAACGCGTCCCGCTCTACCCGGCCCACGAGCCCGCCATCGTCCCGCGCAAGAGCTGGGGGGCCGACGAGTCGCTGCGCACCGAGCCCCCGCACTACAGCACCACGGTCAAGGCGGTGTTCCTGCACCACACCGACAGCGGCAACGACTACAAGTGCGCGGACGTACCCCGGATCATCCGCGACATCTACTCCGGCCACATCCAGAGCCGCCACTGGGACGACGTCGCCTACAACTTCTTCGTGGACAAGTGCGGCACGATCTACGAGGGGCGCGCCGGCGGCTCCGACCGCCCCGTCACCGGGGCCCACTCGATCGGCTTCAACAAGGACACCATGGGCATCGCCGCGATCGGCACCTACGACGCCAAGGGCAGCGTGCCGCAGGCGATGACCGAGTCGATCGCCCGGATCGCCGCCTGGAAGCTCGGGCTGTCCGACATCGATCCCCGGGGCGAGGTCGCCCTGGTGTCAAGCAGCAGCAAGAGCCGCTTCAAAAAGGGCAAGCAGGCGGTCTTCCACGTCATCGCGGGCCACCGCGACGCCTACATGACCGACTGTCCCGGCAAGGAGCTGTACGCCAAGCTCCCGGAGATCCGCACCGAGGCCGCCCGGCTGCAGGGCCGCCCCCCGCTGCGCGCCGCGAAGAGCAAGGGCTGACGGCCTGCCCGCGTCAGCGGGGCGCCAGCGCCAGCAGGGCGACGTCGTCGCCCACCGCGCCCGCGTACCGGTGCAGGTCCTCCCAGACCGCGTCGACGACCGCCTCCGGGGAGAGGCCGGCGCCCTCCGCCAGCCGGGCGGCGAGACGTTCGGCGAGCGGGTAGAAGGTGCCCGAGGCGTCGCGCGCCTCGGTGACGCCGTCGGTGTACGCGAGGATCACGTCCCCCGGCAGCAAGGACACCACCGACAGCGGGGCCGGTGCCTGTCCCGGCGGCCCGGCCCCGAGCGGGGGACCGGGATCGCACTCCAGCTCCCGCACCTCGCGGCCGCGCAGCAGCAGCGCGGGCGGATGCCCCTGGCAGACCAGCCGTACCCATGACCCGTCGGCGGGGAACTCCAGCAGCAGGGCGGTGGCGAACAACTCGCTGTTCCCGGCGGCGTCCAGACAGAGCCGCCGTTCCAGGCGCCCCGCCACACCGCGCAGCTCCCGCTGGTCGAGCACGGCCTCGCGGAAGGCGCCGAGCAGCCCCGCGACCGTGCCGACCGCGGCGAGGCCGTGCCCTTGGACGTCGGCGACCAGCGCCCGTACGCCGTAGGGCCCGGTCCGCACGTCGTACAGGTCGCCGCCCACCAGGGTGCCGCGCTGCGCGGCCCGGTACAGGGCGGCGCAGCGCACCTCCCCCACGGTGCCGGGCACCGGGGCAAGGACGGCGAGCTGCGCCGCCTCGGCCACCGACCGGGCCAGCACCAGGCGGCCCCGGAACCGCTGCTGCACCGCGGAGATGACCACGCTGAGGGCGCCGATGAGGACGACGGCGCCCAGTTCGGCGCCGACGAACGTCCCCGAGCCCACCACGGGGAGCTCCATGACGACCACGACGGCCGCGGCCAGGACCGCGGTGCCCGGCACGCCGTAGGTGAGCGCGGCGAGCGGGGCCACCGCCGCGTAGTAGGCGCCGAGCTCGACGTCGCCGGGGGTGACGCCCTGGGCCAGGATCAGCACGCCGAGCAGGGCGACCGGGAGCACGCGCAGCCAGCGTGGCGGTGCGCCGATCCGCAGTGTGCCGTCCTCGGTCGGAGCCGTGCCCATGCAGGCACGGTAACCGCGGGCGGCGCGGGCCGCGCGTCTCAGCCGGTGGGTACGGCCGCCGCCGCGACGAGCTCCGGATGGTGCTTGCGGGCAACCTCGGGGTGGGCGCGGAGCCAGCCCTTGAGCTCGTTGCGGCCGTACTCGGAGAAGAGCGGGTTGGCCGGGTCCCGGGTGGCGCCGGGCGCGCGGTGGACGTGCTCGAACGGCAGCGGGGCCACGCGAGCGTCGAGGCGGGGGTTGTAGAAGAAGGGCACGGAGTAGCGCTCGCGGGCGCCGGCCGGGCTGACCACGCGGTGGTTGGTGGCCTTGAGGTAGCCGTCGGTGGCGACCTCCAGCAGCTCGCCCAGGTTGACGACGAAGGCGCCGGGTAGCGGCGGCACGTCGTGGAAGCGGCCGTCGGAGCGTTCCACCTGCAGGCCGCCGACCTCGTCCTGGAGCAGCAGGGTGAGGAAGCCGTAGTCCTTGTGCGCGCCGACGCCCTGGTCGCCGCCGGTGGGGGCGGTGCCGGGGTAGCGCACGAGCTTCAGGTGCAGGTGCGGCACGTCGGCGAAGGCCTCGTCGTAGAAGTCCTCGGGGGCGCCGATGGCGGCGAGCAGTTCGTGCAGCAGCCGGTGGGCGACACGGCTGAGCCGGTCGATCCAGGCCAGGGAGAGCTCGCGGAGCTCGGGCAGGTCGGCGGGCCACTGGTTGGGGCCCTCCAGCCACCAGTACGGGGGCTCGCCGGCGGCCGGGACGTGCTGCGGGCGCTCGGCGCCGATGTCGAGCTGGTCGCGCCAGTCCTGGCTGCCGCCGGTGCGCTCGTCGCCGGTGCGGGTGTAGCCGCGGAAGTGCGGGGAGTTCAGGTTGCCGATGGCGAGCCGGTCGGCCTCGGGCAGGGCGAAGAACGCGCGGATCGCCCGCATCAGGGCGGCGGTCTCCTCGGCGGTCACGCCGTGGCCGGTGAGCTGGAAGAAGCCGACCTCGTGGGCGGCGGAGTGCAGTTCGCGGTGGAGCCGGGCGCGTGCCTGGGGGCCGCGGTCCGCGGCGGAGAGGTCGATCACGGGAAGCTGGAGCGTCATGGTGTGGTGTCCGCAGGGTGAGGACCCGGCACGCCGGCGATGACCGGGCGCTGCGCGACGCGCCCTGGTGGGGCGGCGTCGCGGGGCCGAGTGGGAGGAAAGGGCGGGGTGGGGTCAGCCGCTGCGGCGACAGGACATGCTCGTGACGCGGACGAAGTCCACATGACGGCGGCGCACGAGCAAGAGCATGGGCCAAGGGTACTGCGCAGCGTCGTCCCTGGCGGTGACGCATGTCACGCGGCCCCATGAGCCGGGCGGTACGGGCGTGGGGCGACGCCATGGTCGCGCCGGGTGCGGGCGGCCACGATGTGGCGGCAGCCATCCCCGACGTGCAAATGGAGGCTCCCCATGCGCCCCTGGAGAGGCGTCCCCCTGCTCGCCGCCGCCGTGCTCGCGCTCGGCGCCGCCGCGGTCCCCGCCGGTGCGGAGGCGGCCGCGGGTACGGCAGGGCACTGCGCCCGGCTGGCCCGGGTCACCGTGCCCGGCGCCGAGCACCAGCAGAAGGCCTGCCTGCCCGACATGACGACCACCGCGCTGGCGGGCACCACGTACACCGACACCGCCGACCAGGCGGGCCTGGCGGCGGCCGGCACCACCCGCCCGTCCGGCGTGCCGGGCGTACAGGTCGACGGCTACTTCCCCGACACCTCGGGCTTCAACACCACGCACGGCTGGCAGCACGACGCCCAGTTCGTGCTGCGGCTGCCGGACCGCTGGAACGGCGGACTGATCGTCACCGGCGCGCCCGGCACCCGCAAGCAGTACTCGCTCGACGTCCTGATCTCCGACTGGGCGATCGCCCAGGGCTACGCCTTCGCCTCCACCGACAAGGGCAACAGCGGGCCGGACTTCTACACCGACGGCCGCCGCCCGGGTGACGCGATGGCCGAGTGGAACCGGCGCACGACCCAGCTCACGGTGGCCGCGAAGGCGGCGGTGGCCTCCCGCTACGGCCGCGCGCCGCACCGTACGTACATGACCGGCATCTCCAACGGGGGCTACCTCACCCGCTGGCAGCTGGAGCACCACCCGGCGCTCTACGACGGCGGCGTGGACTGGGAGGGCACGCTCTGGACGGCGGACGGTCCCAACCTGCTGACCTCGCTGCCGGTCACGGTGGCCCGCGCCCAGGGCCGGGCCACCGACGCCGACCTGCTGGCGGCCGGGTTCGCGCCCGGCTCGCAGTTCCTGTGGGCCTACCACCAGCAGGCTTACTGGGGCCTGACCCAGAAGGTGTACCGCGCCGAGTTCGACCCCTCCTACGACCCCGCCTGCCCGGGCGCGAGCGCGGGTGCGACCGTGCCGGAGATCCTGGCGCCCTGCGCCTCGGACGCCGACTACGACTACGCGGCGCGCCCGGCCGCCGTGCACCGGGCGGTCGGCCGGGTGTCGCTCACCGGGCGCATCGGCAAGCCGATGATCACCCTGCACGGCACCCTGGACACGCTGCTGCCGATCGCGACCGACTCGGACGTCTACGCGCGCATGATCGACTCCGCGGGCCGGGGCGCGCTGCACCGGTACTACACGATCGAGGGCGGCAACCACGTCGACGGCCTGTACGACACCTATCCGGACCGGCTGCGCCCGATCCTGCCCTGCTACCGGGCCGCGTTCGACGCGCTGACCTCATGGGTGGAGCGGGGCCGGACACCGCCCGCGGACCGCACGGTGCCCCGGCCGGCGAGCGGGGACATGATCAACTCCTGCGCGCTGTCCTGAGGTCAGACCCGCTCGAGCGGACGGTGCGGCCCTTCGGGGAGCTCGACGGCGATCGGGTCGCCGGGCCGCACCTCTCCGCCGTGCAGCACCACGCCCATGATCCCGCCCTTGCGGACAACGGCGCCGTGCTGGTCCCGGCCGACGACCTGCTTGAGCAGGCCCTGCCGGAAGCCGTCGATCTGCAGGCAGGGGTTGCGCAGACCGGTCACCTCGACGACGGCCTCCGCGCCGAGCCGCAGCCGCGTCCCGACGGGCAGGCCCAGCAGGTCGACGCCACGCGTGGTGACGTTCTCGCCGAGCTCGCCCGGGGCGACCTCGAAACCGGCCGTGAGCAGCTCGTCGTGGAGCTCGCCGTGGATGAGGTGGACCTGGCGCAGATTGGGCTGCGTCGGGTCCTGGGCCACCCGCGACCGGTGCTGCACCGTCACCCCGAGGTGGGCGTCGCCCTCCACGCCGAGCCCGGTCAGCAGCCGGATCCTGTCGTGGGTGGGCTTGCTGAAGTGGTGTCCCTCGTCGCGGCTGACGGCGGTGACGGTCGCGGTCATGCTCACCCTGTTCCCCTCGGTCGGTCGATCGCGCGATCATTCTAACGAGCATATTCATTGAACTTTCAATGATGACCGCGTAACCTGGAGCCATGCCTGTTCGCCGTCTGAACCACGCCGTGCTCTACATCCGTGACGTCACGCGGTCCGTCGAGTTCTACACCGCCGTCTTCGGCTTCGAGGTCGACGTGGAGATCCCCGGCCGCGCCGCCTTCCTCAGCGCCGAGGACACGCTCAACGACCACGACCTCGGGCTGTTCGCCATCGGCCCGGACGCGCCCGGCCCCGAGCAGGGCCGCGTCGGGCTGTACCACCTGGCCTGGGAGGTCGGCACGCTCCGCGAACTGGCCGACACCGCGCAGCTGCTCACCGAACGGGGCGCCCTGGTCGGCTCCAGCGACCACCTCGTGTCGAAGTCGCTGTACGCCAAGGACCCCGACGGGAACGAGTTCGAGGTCATGTGGCGCGTCCCCCGCGAGGACTGGCCCACGCAGCAGGAACTCAGCGGCCCGCGCCCGCTCGACCTGCAGGCGGCGCTGGACCGCTGGGGCCCCGACCTCAGGACGGGCGCCGCCGCGGGCTCCGTCACCTGAGCCCCGACCGCGCCCCGCGCCCCGTCACCTGCCGATCTGGCGCCTGCCGCCCCGGCGCAGCCTGCGCCGCTGGGAGGGGTCCAAGGTGAGGTAGGCGGCCACGGGGACGCCCACGATGACCAGCAGGGCCAGCCACGTCGGCAGGACCCACAGCAGGATCAGGCCGACAGCCACGCCGCCAACGGCGACCTTCGCGCGATTGGACATCTTCCCGCCTCCGTCTGCGGCACGTGCCGCACTCACTGGGGTAAACGCGGCATCACGCGCCGCGGTTCCCCCGTACGGCGCGCCCCGCCCGGCACCGGGCAGGGCGCGACCGCCGGGGCGTCACTCGTGGTGGCGTTCGGTCAGTTCCCTCGGTTCCTGCGGGGCCGCGTCCGGCGCCGTCGTCCGTTCGGGGGCGGTCTCCGGCCGGTCGGCGGCGACCGGCCGCTCGCGGTCGCGGACCGCCTCGGCGCGCACGATCGCGCCCAGGGCTGCGTAGATGTCCACGGGCATGGTGGGGTTCCTCCTGCGGTTGTCGTCCTGCTGACGGGCATGGCTGCGGGCCGCCGCGCGGGCGGCGACGGCCGGGCGCGGTCAGCAGCGCAGGACGAGGTGCAGGTGGTCGGGTCTGCCCGCGGGGGCGACGTGCCGGGCGGGACCGCGGAGCGCGGAGCCCACGGGATCCGGGGGGCAGGTGTCGTGGACGATGTCGGCGGCGTGCCCCTGGACGGTCCCGGCACGCTGCTGGGGGCCCGCCTGCGGGACGGTGCGCCGCCCGACGCTCGCCGGGGGGTGGTGCATCTGCTTGCCGGGTTCGTCCGTGGCGGCGGCGACGGCGACGGCCGCCGTCCGCTCCAGGGGCTGCAGTGCCGCGGCTCCCGGCGCGCACAACGCGTGGAGCAGGCACACCAGTGCCGCGAAAAGCCCGACCGCGGCCCCTGCGGGCCCTGCGGGGGCCCGACGGGGGGATTCCGCTGCGGGCCCTGCGGGGGCCCGACGGGGGGGTCCCGCTGCGGCATGCGGCATGCGTTGCTCCTCCGGATGCGTACCCCCCACTCTTAACCGGGCGGGCACCGGAACCCCGTGGGTCACTGGGCTGATCGGCGCACGCGTTCACCCGGGGGGCGCAATCCGCGTCCCCGCGTGGGTGTGTGCGGCGCGGCTGTGGTTGTGGTTGCGGTTTCTCCCCCGCCCGCCCTCCCGATTGCCCGGCGCGGTTGGTGCGGGCCTGCGCTGTGTACGTGTGGGGTCGGGGCCGCGCCGGCGCACGTCCTCAACGCTCGCGGTTTACCCCGACATCATCCGGCGCCGGGTTCGCCGCTCGTCTCCCCCAGCCTTCGGCCGGGGGGACCCCCATGGGCGCACCCCGCCACACCCCCTCCTGTTGTGCGGGGCAACTAACGGCCGGTGGGGGTTCAGTAAGGCACTCGGGGCAACCCCGGACCGCCTTCTCACCCCCACCGGTCGTT